>JAATGQ010000039.1 GCA_015654595.1 Chitinophagales bacterium
GCTGCTGCTGCTTCTGCTACCGTATTGCCATAGCTTCCCTTTTCTATCACTTCGATCGAAAAATTCGGTTCCCATTGCAGACGCCATTGTTCTTTAAACGTTCCCTTTCCTGACGTATCGAGGGGTATGCCCCAGGGTATGCCCAGCAGCTGCAGCCGGTGAAGCAGGACGCTGCGCTCAAGATCGGTTTCCTTACGGAGGTCGAGCGTATAGTCTTTAAAGTCGGCGGCGGCGGGGAGGCGAAGACGTTTCTGAAGTTTTTCAATATCCGTCTGCAAAGGCGGCTTTGGGATATCCGTCGGGACTTCGCCGATGCGGTTGCTGACGATCAGCTCGTCATTGATCAGCGAGAGTTTTATCGTTTCTCCATAACAGAGTACGCTGAGAGCGGCTTCATTCAGTTCTTCCAGACCGACTTTTGGCATCTGCCGCATTGCCGCGAGTGACTGCGCTAATCGAACCGCCTCCATGACGTGGGCAACCGAAATGTCCATCTTGTTTTCGCGGAAGAGGGCGGCGACTTTGCTCATCCATCGGATGCCGTCGTCTTTTGGCCAGAGCCAAAGGTGATCATACCAGCCGGGGGAGGAGACGCCGGCGCCGTAACCGCTGGCAAAGCCAAGCCGGCGATAGGTCCAAGGTATCCAGGTAGCTTCGGTCTTGATCTTTGGCAGGCCTTTCAGGATTGCGTCGTCGTCTTTTTTGGGCGGCATATTTTTTAATGCGGGAGCATGCCAGGCGCCGCAGATGACGGCGATTTCCGTATACATTTCCTTTTGCGCCGCTCGAATGGTCTGACGCATAAATGCTTCGCGCTGTGCTTCCCGGGTGGTATCGCGGGGAAATTCCTGCCTGAGGGCAGACATTGCTTCCTCTACCGCATCGAAGACCGGCTTGTCGTCCGACCTGTTCTCGAACATCTGTTCCCACCATTTTTCTTCGTCGTCGAAGCCGGCGACACGTGCGAGCCAGGCAGTGGGGTTGGAATTGAGGAAGGGGCTCTCTCCTTCGGTGAGGGCCCCATTCTGTAAGGATTCATCCGTAGAAGAATCAGGTGCGGCCGCTGCTTCTTCCTGTCTTGCCTTCTGCTGTGCAAACTGGATACCCATCGGCAGATCCATAAACCTGACGGGTATATGGTTTGTCTGCGCATAAAGAATCGCCTGCCATTCGGGGCTAAACTCCGCAAACGGATAAAACACCGCCATCTGCGGCGTTTCCGGTTGATAGCACAACAGCGCTACCGGCGGCTTCAATCCCTCATGACCAACCCACTTGAGCAGGCCATCGGCCTCGGGTGGTCCCTCCACGAGAATGATATCTGGTTTCAGCGTATCCAGAAAGGTCCGGACATTCCGGGCCGATCCCGGGCCGTGGTGGCGTATGCCTAAAATATGTACTGCCATTCTTGTCTAAATTTTTGGGAGCCGTGGTTAAAGATCTCGGCAGGCTCTGTAAAGATCCTTCCACTCCTCTCTTGTCCTGACGACCGTTTCCAGATACTCCTTCCACACGATCTGATCCTGGATCGGATCTTTTACGACGGAGCCGATAATACCTGCGGCTACGTCGGCAGCTTTCAGCTGGCCGTCTCCAAAATAACCCGCCATGGCAAGTCCGTTGTTGACGACAGAGATAGCTTCTGCTGTGCTGAGTGTGCTGCCGGGACTTTTGATCTTTGTCTTGCCATCGAGCGTAGTCCCGCTGCGCAGCTCGCGGAAGATCGTAACGATCCTTCTGATCTCTTGCAGAGCGGGGGGTTCTGCGGGCAGTTCCATGATCTTTTCAAAGCTGGCCACGCGTCTGCGTACGATATCTATCTCTTCCTCGATGCTATCCGGAACGGGCAGTATAACGGTATTGAAACGGCGCTTCAGCGCGCTGCTCAACTCATTGACCCCTTTGTCCCGGTTATTGGCGGTGGCGATGATATTAAAACCCTTGGCGGCTTGTACTTCCGTATTGAGTTCGGGAACAGGCAGTGTCTTTTCCGACAGTATCGTGATCAGCGTATCCTGTACGTCGGCGCCGATACGGGTAAGCTCTTCGATACGGGCGATCTTTCCGTCCTTCATAGCCCGCATGACGGGTGTAGGAACGAGCGCATTTTCGCTCGGCCCTTCTGCCAGCAGCCGGGCATAGTTCCAGCCATAGCGGATCGATTCTTCGCTGGTGCCGGCCGTTCCCTGGATGATCATCGTCGAGTCGCCGCTGATGGCTGCAGACAGGTGTTCGCTGACCCAGCTTTTTGCCGTTCCCGGCAGACCATAGAGCAGCAGCGCCCGGTCGGTGGTCAGGGTTGCTACGGCAATCTCCATCAGCCTTCGGTTACCGATATACTTTGGCGAAACGACGAAACCGTTCTTTAATGTCGTACCCGTCAGATAGTCTACAACACCCTGGGGCGAGAGCTTCCAGTTAGGAGGGCGGTGTCCGCTGTCTTGTTTTTTGAGCTCTTCCAGTTCTTGTGCAAAAAGCTCTTCGGCGTGTTGGCGTAGGATGCTTGACATAGAAATTATTTGTTAAAGGCGGTGATGATTCGTTGTTTAAGGTGTAAAAGACGGATGATCTCTTCGCGGGTTGCGGCCCAGTAGTTGGCGTGGAGGGTTTCTGCCGGGGGCAGTTCCATCAAAAGCCCTATCGCCGAAACCGGGATGCGATGGATGATCCTGGCAAAAAAAGGTTTTGTATACTGGTAAGGGAACTTGACGGCTTGCTGGAGAACGAGGCTGGCCAAGGGCAAGCTCCACTCCCCTTTTCGCTGCGTGGCATATTGGATCAGTTTGTCCGGGGACTGTTGGAAAAACTTTATGGTTTGTCTTTCCGCCAGATCCGCAGGCAGCAGGGGGATCAGGTCCAGATAAAAAATGGATGCGTTCTCCATAAAGCGGATGGCTTTTTCCTGATCTGCGAAGTGAACGATAGAAAGAATGAATGCGGGGAAGAGTTTCTTTCCCAGCTCATCTTTTTCAAAAAGCGCGATCAGGTCCGGGATTGTCAGCTGCCAATGCTGCTCATAAAAGGATACCGGTATGTATTGCATCAGCTGGAAGGCGATAAACTCGTCGTCCGTCAATTCTTTGCGGTTGCTCAGCGCGTCGATGCCGGGCAGCGCCTTGATGGCTGCGGGGTTGGCGGCGGAGAGCTGTAACGCTGTCTTGTTTCCCAGGCCGGGCAGCCCGCTTTCCTTTTTGACCGAAAGCATGCTGTCGAGCGTCTTCCAGTAGTCGAGGATCAATGTAGAGGACGGGATCTTTCTAAGCAGCGAGATCGCTTCTTCTTTTATCTTCTTGCCTTTCTCTGTGGAGAGTCCTTGTAGGAAAGCCAGGTCTTTGTCGCTGATGCCCGTTTCTAATTGATGGAGCAGGTCCAGTTTTGACGCGGCGTCTTCCGTTGCCCATGTTTGTTCCAGCAGGCTGCGGGCTTTGTCGGGGTCTGTGTGGCGGAGCTGTTGGAGCAGCGTCCGTCTTTGTTCGGGGCTGCCGGTCTGCCAGAGGTCCTCTTCCTTTTCTGCTGTTCCGAACTTCCATTCCGGGTTCAGGGCGCCAAGCCATTCCGCCCGTTTCCCGGTGATGGACAATATGTCTGCCCGAAGCGTTTTTTCCTTTCGGGCGATCTCCAGCAGCGCGGGGAGTGCGTCGGGCTGGACGATCTGTTTTTTTGAGTGACAGAGGAACAGCCAGGTCCTTAATAAAAAGGCATTGTTTTCCGAGATCAGTGTGGACAGAGACTGCATTGCTTCGGTAGAGCAATAAGGTTTTTCTTCCGCTTCTGCCAGGGAGAGTTCCAGTCCCTCTTTTACCAATGCGGTAACTCCGGCCTGCCGGTAGTTGAAGGCAAGCGCCGCTACCTGGAGCAGCTGTTCTTCCTTGTCGGGAGTGACTGTCTGGATCTGCTGAGCAAGTTCAGCCAATACCGATGGAAGAGCAGCAGGATCGACCTGCTTCTTACCCGAGCCCAGCAGAGCGGTGTGTATGATTTCGTTCCAGAATTGCATGTGAGTGTCAGACCGTTTTGTAGTGGTTATTGTGCCATACGCCGATGGGCTCAAACGTGTTTTCTTTTCCGAGAACGGCCATGTCCAGGGGAAGGCCTCCGCTATACGTCAGCACGTTCCATATCGTTTCGGAGACTTGTCTGACCGGCATCAATCGCTGATGCTGATCTTTGAGCCACCATTGCCGGGCGTGCCATACGGGGGTGAGCTGCCGGACGATATAGGGTCGTTCGCTATAGAAGGGAAGAGTGCTGGCGATTCGTGTTTCGTTGCGCAGGACGTTGTCCCAGTCCGCGTAAGAAAAATACTCCGTCTTCTGAGCCGTGGCGACCTGTCTTTTTATCAGTGCGCGGAGCGGGTTTGCGGAGGGAAAGAAAACCAGTTCGGCTCTTATATTCATCCCTGGTGTCAGGGAGAGCGCGGCGTATTGGCCGCGGGCGATAAACTGCAGCAGCAGGGCTGTCTGGCCGGTGCTGGCGCCGGTAAGCCAAAAGCGTTCCGTGACGAGGCCCTGGTCTTCCTTGCTTTGTTTGGCAAGGACCAGCCAGTCGTCGAGGATGCCGGGTGTTTCTTTTAGTGACTCCTGGTTGACGGTGAATCCGATGAGGCTGGAGAGATCGTCCGAGATCGAGCCTGCTGGAGCGGCTTGCCCACTTGGTGTCTGGCCGTTCGCCGCACTCGCCCCGCTGGCCAACGCTTCCGGTGTTGCATCGCCTTGTGGGTCCGACGAAGCATTGCCCGCTGCGGGGTCGTTGCCGGGTTGATTCTGAAAGCCGGTTATAACAAGATAGATTCGCAGGAGCTGATCGAGGAAAATCGAGTGCCAGCCGTCCTGAAAGAACGGTGTCTCTCCCAGGGCTCTCACCATACCGGCGAGACCCGGAGCCTGTGCGTCGACCATTCGTCGCGCCATATTCTCCCAGAAAGCGGGCGGCTTATCGGGCACCTGGATGATGCCGTTGCGGATGATATCTTTTATCCAAAGTAAGAGTTCGGCTGAGCCGTCTTTTACTCTTTGTTGCCGCGTTTGTTGCCGCTTCTGCTGGCCGGCCTCGTCCGTTGCTTTTGTCGACTCTTTCTTTGCTGCGGCCTGTTCTTCTTTTCCCGCACGCTGGTTGATCCAGTCGGAGACCCAGGCGGGCTCTTCCGTATTTTCAAAAGCGGCGGGTTGTCGAGCGGAGAGGAGTAAGAGACCGAGTCCATGTTTGCAGGGAAACTTCCGGCTGGGGCAGGAGCATTTAAACGCGAGGTTTATCAGATCGGCTTGTGTCTGATAGGGCTTGCTGCCGCTGCCCTGGCATTCGCCCCAGATGGCGCGGCCGCTGATGCCTTTGCTCACCCACCTGGCAGGATTGGCCAGGTCTTTCCCGGATTTTTTCGACGAGTCATCCGGCGCAAGAGTCAGGATTTGATCTTCAGTCAGGTTCAATGGACAGTCGGTATTTACCGCTAAAATTAGGGAATCGAACTAACTGTTATGTCGACGCGTAAAAGAATTATTTCGGCACACATCGAACCAGGTACTGGTCAAAAGGGTCCGCAAAAAGCAGCTGCGTGTCCCATCCTTCTTCTGCCGCAACTTTCGCAAGCGTTTTGCGATCGACAAAGAGCCAGTAAAACCAATCCGATTGCTGGCGGCGATACTCATACTGGTAGAGCACTTGTCCATAGTAGTCGCCGGATGTTGGTGGTTTGCCTTCATACATATAGGCGATATCGGAAGAATCGAAAAGCAGCTGGCCGCCAGGAAGGAGTAGTTGGCGGGCGTGAGTGAAAAACTTTCGAAGACCATCGAGCGTGCCTGCAAGGCCGATCCCGTTCATCATCATCAGGAGTGTGTCATACTGTTGTCCGCTGAGGGTGAAAAAGTCCTGGCAGAGGACATGACGGACGCCTCTTGCTTCCATCACCGAGACGTTCAGCGGCGAGAAGTCGAGTGCGGTGACCTCTGTGTCCATCTGTTGGAGGGCGAGCGCATGACTTCCTGCGCCAGCGCCGATATCGAGGACCCTGCCCTTGCATTGTTGAAGCGCGTTCCATTCCAGCTCGGGCATCTTCTCCATATCCCTGAAATAGACATCCACCGGCATCTCTTCTCTAGGGCCGTACTTGTTATTAACCCAAAGTTTACCGGGTCTGGTTTTTTTCCCGCCCTGGCGGCTGCCGGCGGATATATATTGATGATACTCGCTTATCGCTTGTCCCAATACATCTTTCATAATCTTCGCTTACTTGTCCGGAAGACCAG
Source organism: Chitinophagales bacterium (assembly GCA_015654595.1). GTDB lineage: Bacteria > Bacteroidota > Bacteroidia > Chitinophagales > Chitinophagaceae > Puia. Next base: position 6,246 of record JAATGQ010000039.1, read on the forward strand.
CCCTGCGTTTCAGGTCTGCTACCGGAACATTGATCTGTTGTCCTATCGGCTTGCCGTCCCGGTAGGTGATCACTTTTAACCAGGAAGCATCCTTAGGAATATTTAAAGTTCCGGTATACTTCGGGTAGAAATTATCCGGATTGGAATTGTCAAAGCTATAATAAATATCCAATCCGTGAACTTCTGTCGACAAGTCGACGACGATGGAGTCGTTGGCGTTGTAATCCTTTTTGGGACTGATGATGGCGTCAAACATAGCGCGTGAATACTTTACCTGTTGGACATCCATACGGGGAAAGGCCGCTTCTACCCGAGCGGCAAAATTGTTCCAGTCTTTTTTTGACTTTTGCGACCACAGGACTTCTGCAACGGCGAGGCTTCTGGGCCAGAGCATATATTGCATGTGGCGGGTATTGTAAACCTGTTCTGTCCAGAGGTTGGCTTGTCCGCCGATGATATACTTGGGGTCGACGCTGTCCGGAACCGGTTCGTATGAATAGGTCTTGTTCAGGCGAAGCGTGGCATAGACTGGCGGCTCCGTTGCTGCATCGCCCTGCATATAGTCTAAGTAGAAGAAGGTGGTGGGGCTCATTACGACGGAGTGTCCCATTTTAGCCGCTTGGATACCGCCCTTGACGCCGCGCCAGCTCATCACGGCGGCGTTGGGGGCATGACCTCCTTCGAGGATCTCGTCCCAGCCGATGACTTTTTTGCCTTTGGACTCTACGATCTTTTCTACCCTCTTCTCAAAATAGCTTTGTACCTCTTCCATTGTCTTGAGGTTTTCTTTGTCCATCAGTTGCTTCACCGCGTCGCTTTTTGCCCAGAAGTTCTTAGCGCATTCGTCGCCGCCGACGTGGATGTAACCAAATGGGAAAAGATCTGCCAGTTCCGTAAACACTTTATCGAGGAAGGGATAAACCTTTTCGTTGGCGGGGCAAAGCGTATTGTCGATCAGTGCGTCGAAGCCGCCGCCTTTATGCCAGTCCATGATCTTTTCGCCGGAGCGTACCTTATACTGATCGGCGCCGTCCGTGCAGGAAAGCTCAGGATAAGAGGCGATGGCTGCAAGGCTATGACCGGGAATATCTACTTCCGGGAGGATGTCTACAAAGCGGTCCCTGGCGTACTTTACGATCTCGCGGATATCTTCCTGCGTATAGAAGCCGCCGTAGTCGCGGACTTCATTGGCGGGTGGCGCTGGGAAAGTGCCAAAGGTTCCGACACGTGTTGCGCTCCATGCGCCGACTTGTGTGAGGCGGGGCAGGCTTTTTATTTCTACGCGCCATCCTTCGTCATCTGTGAGGTGCATGTGCAGCAGGTTGAACTTATACTTTACCATCTGATCGATAAAGGCTTTCACCTCCTGTTTGGTAAAGAAGTGACGGGACACGTCGAGCATGAGACCGCGCCAGCTGAAGCGGGGATAGTCGGTGATCGCCACGCAGGGTGTCATCCAGCTGATGTTTTTGACGGGGCGTGTACTTTCTATCTCTTTTGGCAGGAGCTGCAGAAAGGTCTGGACGCCGTAGAAGATACCGGCCGGCTGGTTGGCGCGGATCGTGACGCCTTTGATGGTTGTGGTAAGGAAATAGCCTTCCGTTCCAAGACTTGGGTCCGGGGTGCTGTTGATGACCAGGTGGATGGCAGCTGTAGGAGAAGCCTGGCTGGTTACGGATACCGCGTAGCCGGTGGACCGGCTAAGCGTCGTCTTCAGCGTTTGCACAGACTGTTCCAGAGACGATGCATTCCGGGCTTCGATGACGATAGACCTGGGGAGGATAAAATGACCGGTCATCATCTTTTGGCTGACGGGGGCCGGGATGAGTACGAGCGAACTTTGATCCTGTGAAAAAGCGTTAAGGATAGCACAGGCCGATAACAGGAACAACAATGTTTTTCTCATGGCGCCGTCTGACATATTGGTAAAAAAATCTGGATTCTGTCTTTATAAGGAAGGTAACTTTTCCTGGAAAAATGTAATGCCTTTTGGGGCTGTTTTTTAGAAAACCTCCCGGATAAGGATCTGTTCTTTTCCAAAGGTAAAGCTGTCTCCGGCTTTTTTGCTTTGCAGCAATCTGGCCAGAGGGGCCTGGGGGGAAAGAAAAAAGAGTATGTCGCTGCCGACCTGTTGTTTACCCAGACCGGCGGCGATAAAGAAAGTGATATTGTCGCCTTTGACGACGGCGCCGCTGCGTCCCGAGGTATAAAGCGTTTCTGTCTTTACGGCATGTAATACCGCCAGCTCTTTTATGTATTCGGCCAGTTGCCGGGAATGCATATCCTTTTGAAGATGTCCCATCGCTCTGGCTGTTTCATACTTATCCCCCACCGAGCTTTTTTCTTCCTGGTTGGCGGCTTGCTGGGCCTGGTCGATCGCAACTTTTGCCGCGTCGATCCGCGATCCGATGTGGTCGAGTGCCCATTGTTTCAGCCGGTTCTTGTATGCTATCTTTTCCGTTTCGATCACAGGCCTACTTTAACGACTATTTTTTTGACCAGGTCGGGCTGGTTTACAAAAACTTCGGGCTGGTGGATGTCGGTAGGGA
>JAATGQ010000259.1 GCA_015654595.1 Chitinophagales bacterium
ATATAAGATCAGACCAATCGTCACCATTAACACCTGGATAACTGCCCAGAACATCGTGCTGCCATCCCGCACCGTCTTCCCGGCCCAGTCCATAAAGTGATGTTTATGAAAGACCGAAAAGCTATACCCTTCTGCATAAATGGCGTCATTCATATATACGGCCAGCTGCCCCGAACTGGTCTCAACGTAATACCGGGGATGCCCGGCGCCGGAATAACCCACCCGCCATACTGGGAGCCGCTTGTCCGTGAAATTGTATTCGTCATTAAAGGCTGTGACCGGGGTGACAGACGCCGCGCCAGCACCAGCCTCTGCTCCAGACCCTGCCCCGGGCTCTGCGCCAACCCCTGCTCCTGCCCCCGACCGACCACTAAACAAACCCGCCAGATCCGCCGCATAACGCCTGTCGCCATCCGTTAGCACAGAATAATCCACCGCATTGACATAAACCACAGGAGCAAAAGCAGCCTTCCCGTCTTTCATCAGGTCTTTCCGCCCGTCCGCCTTTTCCGGCAGCAAACTTACCCGCCAGTAAACAGTTCCCCCTATCTTCGCCAGGCTAAGATTGGTTACAGGTCGCACAACCGCAGCCTGGATCCGTGAATAATCAAAACCGGCAGCAGCAAAATTAGCAGGAACAGGTCCCGACGTTTCCTCCGAACCGATCAGCTTTGTAAAAGCATGATACCCGCCGCTAAAAGACCAGAACAGCGTAAATACCGACGCAAAAATGGCGGTATACCGATGATAACGGCGGGTCCGCACCAACGGATTGTTCTTTGCGGTTGCAGCCCTCGTACTAAAGAAAAGGTAGATCCCCAGCAAAACCGTACAAAAGGCAAGCAGCGCAAAACTCAACTCGACCACCAGCCGCCCTTTGCCCAGGCTATCCAGCCAGCCCCAGGTATGAAAGAGGCGAAAGATCTCGTCAAAGACAGCACGCCGGTTGTCCATCGCAAAGGAAAAACGGTCCTGCGTTGTTTCGACATAAACGCGGATCCCGTCCGGCCGGTCAAAAGACACCCGATATACCGGCAGCAGACGATTGATGCTTTTATATTCATTGTCATACCCGTTAAGCAAAGATACATTGGCGACTTTTGCGCCGCGGGCAGGGTTCAGCACACATTCCGTAGCAGCACCACAGCAATCGGGAACGGTCTCTGCCGGCGTCGCATGGACAGCTAAAACCAAACTCACGGGGACTACACCTGCCGGAGCAAAAGACCCGTGAGCCGCATGTCCATCAACACTCCCACCTTCCAAAAAATGCCGCGCCAAATACTGCGCATATAACCAATCCCCCGCCGGCAACACATTCCCATTCGTACAACTTAAATAAATGGGTACCGTCGGCTGGATCGCAGGACTCGCCGCAGCCCCCCTGCCAGCGTCAGTCTCCGCAACACCCCTACCCCGCCGCATCAGCAACACCTGGTAAAACCAATTCGTATCAATATGCACCAGCCGCACATTCGCAAAACTATCCAGGTGATGTTTCCGCAAAACATCGATCAGCGACACCCGCAGCCGCGAACTATCCACCGCAACAGCAGGCCAGCCCTGTGTCGCAATCGCCGGTCTTATATTCGTCATCAGCGGATGCATAAACCCGCTCGAAGCCCATAGCAACACCGGGATCGCCATGAAGATCGAAAGCTGCCTATGTAGTCTGTATAACTTCTTCTTCATAAGAGACATAATTGATCATTTAAAAAAGTGCCAGGAAAATCCGATCGTCACCTCCGCCGGGTCACCCAGGTTATAACTGTAACCATAGGTCGACTTCGTAGCCAATGCAGCATAGTATTTATTAAACGCATTCAGCGCATTCACCCAAACCTCCCACTGCCCAAGCTGATATCCCGTACGAAAATTGACAACGTCAAAACCATTGTATTTTCTTGTATTGGCATCATCCATCCAGTATTTCCCCAGGTGCTGCCATTCTACGCCAAGCCGGAACTTTTTCAAAAAAACAGGACGCCAGGTCAGCTCCGCATTACCGATAAAATGTGGCGCCGCCGCCATCTGCTTACCACTATAGTTGGCGCCATTCTCATATTGTACGACAAATACATGGTCCGCATTGGTGCCGCTGACCCGCAAGGTCCATTCTTCACTTGGCTTCACAGTCAGCCCGTATTCGACACCCTTATGCCGGGTCTTACCCGCATTCTGGTTGACAAAAGTCCCGTCATTTTGCCGCACAGATATGATCTGGTTCGTCCCGTCAAGCCGGTAGAGACTCCAGTCCGCATACAGCTTGTTCTTCAGCAGCGAAAGCCAGCCACCAGCCTCATAGTTGAAAAAGGTCTGCGGTTGCAGATATGGCACCTTTACCCCGTTATAGAGATCTGTCACCTGCGGCGGAACATATCCCTGGCTATAGTTGGCATAGAAGCCGATCCCCTTGTAGTTGTAGGTAGCCCCTACCTTGGGCGTCACCCGGTTAAAATCATTCCGCGTATTGGCCGAACCCGTCGACGCCGAAGGCGGCAGATCATTCCTGAAGTTGTAATGAAAGAAATCATACCTGACCGCCGCCAGCAGTTTCAATCCCCTGACCGGGCTCATTTCATAGTTTAGATAGGACGCGATATTACTGATCCCCGTGGAATAGTTGCTCAGTAAAGAGTCCGTATTCGTGTAATTGCCATAGTTACCCTTTGCGTCCCGCTGGATACGGATATAATTTGCGACATAACTGCTTGGACTGATGTCCGCACTCAGCCCGGCGATGAGCTTGCTGCCCAGCCAGTCCATCTTCTGCTGATGCTGAGCGACTACCAGGAAACTGTGAAAACTGCTGTTGTTGATCTGCCCATTGGCCAGCAGCGGATCGGTCATACTGTTGCTGATATAATAGGAAGGGTTCTGCCCCACGCTGTTCCTACGGTAAGCCAGCGTCAACTGCGTCTCAGCATTTCCATTCCAATTATAATTCAGCTGGGATTTAGCACGCAGCGCTTCCACCTTCCGATAGGTAAAGGAATAGGGGGTATTGTAGTTTTTCTGCGCGAAGTGAACGCTATCCAGGGACCCATACATATCGCTGTAATAGTTAACATACGTAACACTATTGCTCCAGCTAAGCCGGTCACTCGCACGATAGTCCGCCCGCAGCGTAACCGCCGTTTTGTGAAAGTCGCTGTACTGGATCGGCCCATTGGTACGATTGGCATAATACCCGCTGGCGACAACACCCCATTTGCCGGTAGTCGTACCGATCTGCGCATCAGTCCTTTTATAACCGTTGTTATTGCCCTGCACACTGACATAGCCCAGAGGATTGGCAGGCGGCGCCAGCGTGATGACATTCACCGCCCCCCCGATGGCTTCCGCACCATAAAGCGAAGAGGCCGGCCCCCGGATTACCTCTATCTGCTGTGCCGCCGTGGCATTCATTTCCAGCAGCGCATTGTGATTGTAGACGCCGGTTGTACGAATAGGAATACCATCTTCGAGATAAAGAAAAACGCTGGCCGTGCTCATCGGCTGACGGATACTCATTTCATGCTGTTCATTACCAAGGTCCACCATAAAAACCCCGCTGACCTTATTCAACAGCTGGTCCAGCTGGTTCGCCTTGGTATCAGCGATGGTCCGGGCTGTAATAGTGCTGATCGCGATGGGCGCCTCCGTACGCTTCTGTGCCGTGCGGCTGGCTGTGACAACCATCAGGTCAAGCTGATCGATCTTTGTAGTATCTTTTGTCTGCGCAAAAAGAGAATAGGAATATAATAGCAGTATAGCCATAAGGCCCCGCTTATAGAGAAGATTCATGAGTGTTGGTTGAAGTAAAAAAAGAAGTATCGAAGGGGTCAGACAACCAACAGCTATGCAGGAGGATGGAAAATAACAGCAGGCTGATCGACAGTACCGTCGGCAGCCACAACAGGGTAAAACCGCCTTACCCGGGACTCAAAAAGAAAGAAAGAAGTGAGATAGAACGACTTTGAGGACAATACTTCAAACCGGCTGTCGGACTTATGTTCCGTATCCCCATTATTTTTATTTTCGGCAAGGATACGTTTATCCAGCTGGCATCGGCCACCGCAATGAACGGCCGTCTGAAGCCGGTTGATACAAAGATTTCTGGCTATATAATCCCGGTTGGCGTAGAAGTCCGCGACAACGATCATCTTACTAAAACACTGCAACATCAGTGAAAAAAGAAGAAAGACGACCATCATCTGTTGACCTGTACGCCTCCCGCTTGGAATAAATGTATTCACAAAAGGAGTTGTGTTATTTCAAATAATAACAGGCGCTGGGTCTTAGCTTACTTAGCTTAAATAAAGGAAACCCTTCGGGGAGGAGGGAAAAAACACAAAGTCCAATCCTGGGGCTTGCCTTCAGAATGACTGGTGGAGTGATCGATCACTGAAACAAAAAAAACCGGCTCAGGCAAAACTGCACCCGGTTTATGTACCTGCATCAATGTCTCCTCCCGCTGCGAGCCCTTGCCCGGAGCCTGCTGCTGTGATTCATCAGCAGC
>JAATGQ010000250.1 GCA_015654595.1 Chitinophagales bacterium
ATACGAAAAAGCGATCGAACAGGCGACGATCGATACCATCCGTCTCCAGGAAGAGCTTGATCTCGACGTACTGGTACACGGCGAGTTCGAACGCAATGACATGGTCGAATACTTTGGCGAGCAGCTGGATGGTTTTCTCTTCACCCAAAATGGATGGGTACAAAGCTATGGCAGCCGTTGCGTAAAGCCTCCCGTCATCTATGGCGACGTAAGCCGCCCCAAAGACATGACTGTCCGGTGGAGCAAATTTGCCGCTGCGCAGACCAAAAGACCGATGAAGGGGATGCTGACCGGCCCTGTAACGATCCTGCAATGGTCCTTCGTGCGTGATGACCAGTCCCGCGACATTACCGCTTACCAGATCGCGCTGGCGATCCGCGATGAGGTCGTCGCGCTGGAAAAGGCCGGCATCGGTATCATCCAGATCGACGAGGCGGCCATCCGCGAAGGCCTGCCTTTACGTAAGGCTAAGCGCCCGCATTATCTCGACTGGGCCGTCACCGCTTTCCGCGTTACCGCCAGTGGCGTAGAAGACAAGACACAGATCCACACGCACATGTGCTATAGCGAATTCAATGACATTATCGAGCATATCGCTGCCATGGATGCAGACGTGATCACGATCGAGACATCCCGCTCTCAGATGGAGCTGTTGCAGGCCTTCTCCCATTTTGAATATCCGAACGAGATCGGACCGGGTGTATATGATATTCACTCACCTCGTGTTCCCAGCAAAGAAGAGATCACTTCCTTGCTGGCGAAGGCTGCTGGTCTTTTGCCCGTTGCCAATCTTTGGGTGAACCCCGACTGTGGGCTCAAAACGCGCAAGTGGCCGGAGACGAAAGCGGCGCTTGAAAATATGGTGGCTGCTGCGAAACAGGCGCGTAAGGAAATTGTCTAGAAAAACCATGAGCTGCGGGCGGTATGCCCGCAGCTCAATTTTTCCCATCCTCACCTTTTATTAATTGCTCTAAATTAATCGTACGACAAGTAACCAAATCACACATTTCAAACCTCGGATCAAAAGTAAAAAATGTACTTGTTTCAATATTCAATTGGCCAATTCTCCAAAAGAACATCGTTCCACCCATAGGACCACTATCTGAACTAATTTCGGCTGATTCCTTCCAGGGGCCGTATCGGCTGGCGATGTTCTTCTCGATTCCGGCAGCAGTCTTTATGGCAATAAAAAAGGCAAACAGGGTATCTATTTTTTTGACCCAACACTGCTGGACATGCATCTTGCAAAAGGTAAGAGAACCTGTTTTATTAATAAGATCTGCCTTATAAAACAACAGAGCGCCAAGAGGTTCCTGCTGTTTAATCGTGTCAAAATTCTCTTTTAAAAATCGCTCCAGCTCGTCTCTGGTTCCAATATGATCAGCAATATCAATTGACTTGGCTACTCTTTTGAAACTGCTTGAATCGACAGACTGAGCGTGGGCTGCAGTAAAGCCAAAACAAAGTAAGGGCAGCCACACAAAAATCAAAGGTTTTCTCATAACGGTTAAGGGTTCTATCGCATAATATTTTTCAAACATATTTATTTCCATTCTTCAAAGAAAAAAAATAGAAATAAATAATTTGTTAATAATTTATTCAAACGCGTTTGCTTTCCAAAAACGCCCTTCCTCGTATGTTTGCCGGCCAATCCTTTCCGAAATTCCGCCCTCCAATTCCTCTTATCAACCGGTCGTTCATTAACCGTCATTAAAAACACTTGAATGAGAAAACTTTACGCAACGCTTTTGTTGTTCATTTTCGTGCTGCCCATTACCGGATGGAGTCAACTCCTGGCATGGAATCTCAATGGAAACGCCGGCAACGAGACCAGCGTCACCTCCACTACTACTGATCCTCATCTGAATGCAAGCTCGCTCACCCGCGGCGCAGGAGTCGTGTCCTCCACGCTTGCCAACGGTTTTACAGGCAGCGGCTGGAACGTCACCACCCTGGCCGATGCCGTCACGAACAATAAGTATTACCAGTTCACGGTATCCGCCTCCAACGGGTTCCAGGCCAATCTGTCTACGCTGGATGCGTATTTCCGCCGCAGCTCCACCGGTCCCACCACCTTTCAGTGGGAATACAGCCTCGACGGCTTTGCCAGCGCCGGCGTTACGATCGGTTCCCCGATCAGCTATACGCTGACCACTACCAATGGTGACGCCCAAACGCAGCTGGACCTGTCCGGCATCACCGCGCTGCAGAATGCAGCCTCCAGCTCTACTATTACGGTACGTCTGTATGGCTGGGGCGCGTCTGCCTCCGGCGGAACCTTTGCCATTGGAAGACCTACAGGCGCCAACAGCCTTGCCATCGGCGGCTCGGCAACGGCAATCGTCACCTCCACTCCCACTATCACTTCGACACCTGCAGCCCTCTCCGGCTTCAGCACGGCACAGGGTACGGCCTCTTCGGCTCAGCAGCTGACGATCGGCGGCAGCAACCTGACAGCGAATATCGTCGCTGCCGCTCCTACGGGCTTTGAAGTTTCCCTGGACGGCAACAGCTACGCCAGCAGCGTCAGCCTGCCATCTACAGGCGGTACGATCTCTACCCGCATCAGCGCCAGCGCACCCGCGGGTTCTGTATCGGGTAATCTTACGCTCAGCTCTACAGGAGCCACGACGCAAAACGTAGCGCTTTCGGGAACGGTCACTTCTACAGGTACGGCAACCGCAAACGTCGTCATCAACCAGGTCTTTGGCGGCGGCGGCAACAGCGGCGCTCAATACGCCAATGATTTTGTCAAACTTTATAATAACGAATCCTTTGCCGTCAACCTCAGCGGCTGGTCGGTTCAATACACCAGCTCCACCGGTACGACCTGGCAGGTAACGGCACTCAGCGGCACCGTACCCGCTCACGGCTTCTTCCTCGTACAGGAAGCGGTAGGCGCCAACACATCCGCGACTCCGCTGCCGGCGCCCGACCTTACCGGCATCATCGCGATGTCATCCACCAGTGGAAAGGTTATCCTCTCTAACGGCTCTACAGCATTGACAGGCGCCGATCCCACCGGCACCAATGTCATCGACAAGGTAGGCTATGGCGCAGCCAACGGCTATGAGACAGCGGCGGCTCCCACACTCAGCAATACGACGTCCGACATCCGTATCACGGATGGCGTGGACAACAACGACAACGCCACCGACTTCGAGGCAACGACACCGCTGCCCCGCAACAGCACCTATACTACAACGGCCCCAACGGTCATCAGCTATAACCCCGCTGTCGGCTCGAAGGATATCCCGGTCAGTTATGTGCCTTTCCTGATCTTCAGCAAACCTGTAGTAAAGGGCAGCGGCGCGATAACGCTGGTGGTCAACGGAGTCTCCTCTACTCCTATCGACATCAGCGACAGCCGCCTGGTTGTCAGCAACGATACGCTGACGATCAATCTGCCGCTCTCCGGCAATACGACCTACGGCATCGAGATCGCTGCAGGCGCGATAAAAGACGCCTATAACAATGCGTTCGCCGGTCTGCCTACCGCCACGGCGTGGACATTCAAGACCTACGACAACAGCGCCGCCGTTGCGACCTTCCCTTATACGAATGATTTCAACACCTGCACCGGCAGCGGTCTTCTGCCCGGCGGTTTTACGACCTACAACGTCACCGGCGCACAGATCTGGGATTGTACGCCTTATGGCCGCGACCCCAACGCGCCGCAAGGCAGTGATACAGCCAACCATGCCGTTCAGGTCAATGGTTACGCCAATGGCGTCAACAACACCAACGAAGACTGGCTTATTTCGCCGAAATTCGATCTCACCGCAACGGCTTATCCGCTGCTGTCCTTCTGGAGCCGCAACGCCTATGCCGGCAATCCTTTACAGCTGAGGGTTTCTACGAACTATACCGGTTCGGGCGATCCGCGCAACGCTACATGGACAACGATCAACGGTAAGTTCCCCAGCGTTGGTTCCGACACGTGGACACAGAGCAGCAACCTGAATCTCTCCGACTACAAACAAGCCGGCGTATATTTTGCCTTCGTCTACACTTCTACGACTGACGACGGCTCCCGCTGGACAGTGGACGACATCCAGCTCGTCAACTCTGCCACACCGCCGCCGCCAACCCTCACGCTCAGTACGGGCAACGTCGAGTTCGGCTACGCGGCTCCGGGTACTACCCCGATTCAGAAGATACAGGTTACCGGCAACGACCTGACCGGCAATATCACCATCACGTCGGAAGGCAGCTACCTGGTATCTACCGACAGCGTTCACTTCGCTGCGACGGCTACGATCAACGCGGATACCGCAAACAACAAGACGGAGCCCCTGTTTATCCAGTTTGCCCCCACTGGCGTCAATATGCAGTTCATCGATTCTCTGACGATCTCTATCCCGGATACAACGGGTACTGTCAACGTAAAGGGCAATACGATCGATCCTACGTCTACGCTTAGCATCGTTGATTGGAACCTCAACTGGTTCGGTACCCCGGATCCGACGCTTGGCGTTGCCAACAAAACCCTGCAGGAACAGAACGTTGGACAGATCCTGCCCAGCCTTCATGCCGACCTGTATGCGCTCCAGGAAGTCGTCAACGAGCCGGCCCTGGCCGCTATCGTTGCAACGATGCCGGGATACGCTTATATCATCAATAATTATGGTTCTTATTCGAGTACGGCTATCGCCAACCCCGATCCGCTGAACACGGTTCAGAAGCTGGCCTTTGTGTACAACACGGCCAAGATCTCGATCGTTCGTACGGATTCGCTGCTCACCACGGGTATCAATACCGCGGCGGATACGGCAACGAAGTATTACAATGACTTTGCCAGCGGCCGTTTTCCGTACATGTTGACAGCCAACGTAAAGCTCAACGATCCAAACGGAGGAACCAATACAAAGACGATCCGGTTTATCAACCTCCATGCGAAGGCAAATACATCGCCTGTTCTGACAGCTTATGCCCGTCGCCAGGATGGCGCACATGCGATCGATTCGCTGCTGAAGGCGGCCTACCCGAACGACAATGTGATGATGCTTGGAGACTTCAATGATGATCTGAATCAAACGATCACGGCTGGTGTTACGCCGCCCATCACTTCTTACAGCTCTTTCACGATCGACGACAGCGCGTTGTATGTCTTCCCAACCAAGCTGCTGAGCCAGCAGGGTCAGCATTCCGACGTGAACTATTCGAGCGTGATCGACAACGTGATCATCAATAAGAACATGGCCAGCTTCTACCTGCCTTCTTCGGCAACGGTGCTGTCCAGCGTCGCCAGCCTGGTCACCAACTACGGCACTACCACAACCGACCACTATCCTGTCTTTACGCAGTTCTCGTTCACTCCGCCGGCTACGCCGCTGCCGGTAACCTGGCTGAGCTTTACGGGTACCAAAGAGGACAACAGCGTCAAGCTGGACTGGGCAACCGCCACGGAAAGCAATACGTCCTATTTCGAAGTGCAGAGAAGCACGGACAATGTACATTTCACCGCGATCGGTACGGTGGCCGCAAAGGGTAACAGCAGTACAACCAGCAACTACACCTTTGCCGATCAGCAGCCACAGACGGGTTATAACTACTATCGCCTCCGCCAGGTGGACCTCGACAACAACGCTACCTGGTCGAAGATGGTCCGCGTCAGCTTCACCACCCCGCTGGCTCTCCATATCAGCCCCAACCCGGCTCATGGAGCAGTCAACCTGGTTATCGGCGGCGCCAGCGATACCTATGACATCCAGATCGTGGATCTCAACGGCCGGATCGTTCGCCAGCAGCAGGCCGCTCCCGGAATGACAACTGTTTCGATCGATATGACCCATGCCGCAAAGGGCATCTATACCGTAAAAGTGATCAGCGCGTCGACAACGGCTACGCAGAAGCTGTGGCTTCAGTAAGGTCAGGCTTCGGTAATAAAAATAGCCCGCCTACTTTTTCCAAAAAGGCGGGCTATTTTTATTACCTTCACGTTTTATGTCGCTTTTCGTCGCATCTCTCAATTCTGGCAGCAACGGCAACAGCTACTATGTCGGCAACGACAAGGAAGCCGTTCTTATCGACGCAGGCCTCTCCTGCCGCGAGATTGAGAAAAGAATGCGCAGGCTTAACCTCTCCCTTGAAAAGGTAAAAGCCGTTTTTATCTCCCACGAGCATGACGACCACATCCGCGGGGTGGAAGTGTTGTCCAGCCGATATCAGCTGCCCGTCTATATCACGCCCACCACACTGAAGCATGGGAAACTGTCGCTGGAAAACACGCTGACACGAGCGTTTAAAGGCCATGAAACGATCAGTATAGGCGATCTCCACGTCCGCTGTTTCCCCAAAACGCATGACGCGGCCGACCCGCATAGTTTTGTCGTTCACTCGAACACGGTCCGTATCGGCGTGATCACCGATATCGGGTTTGCCTGTGAAAATGTCATTCGCCATTTTGCAGCCTGCCACGCCGCCTTCCTCGAAGCCAATTACGACGAAGAAATGCTCCAGAAGGGCAGCTACCCCTGGCCGCTGAAGAATCGTATCCGCGGAGGGCAAGGGCATATCTCCAACCGCCAGGCGCTGGAGCTCTTTGTCCAATACCGCCCGGCCTTTATGAGTCACCTGTTCCTGTCCCATCTTTCAAAAGACAATAACAGGCCCGAGCTGGCACAGGCGCTGTTCGAAGCTAAATCGGAAAATACACGGATCATCGTCGCTTCCCGCTACGAGGAAACCGAGGTTTATATGATCAGCGGGAATCCGCAAAGCGAAAGCTGGGGAGGATGGGATGCGCCGGTTGCTGTCGTACATCAAGCGGCAGGCCTGGCGTCGATTGCCGCGGCGGCTGGAAATGGCGGCAGCCAGCCCGTAGCCGCCGGTGTTATGAAACAACGAAAAGCGCTTTCGCAACGAGGAAAAAAGCAGCGCCCGCCGTCCAACGTCATCCAGATCTCTTTGTTCTAGCGTGAACTCAAACCGCAGGGTGCAGGGGTCCGCGCGTGGTCCTATCCCGCGGTCACCGCCGCAGCGGGCTCAGGCTCCGTCCTCAACACGCTCCGCAGCACCGTCTGAGGTATGATCAATCGTCTCGGGTCACGACGCATCCATGCATTGAAGACGGTAATAGCCCGCTGCACCAGAAAATATTGCAGCATCGTCTCGAAATCCTCCGGCCGCGTCGGCACAAGCCCCGACCCTTTGGCCTTGTCCTTATACGCCCGGATAAAGAACCCGCTCACATAATGCGCCCACAGAGCCGCCATCGGCAACAGCCTCGCCACATCCTCCTCATGCAGCTGTGGACTATGCATAAATCCATCAAATGCCACTTCATGTATCGACAAGACCATAGAAGCAAGGTCGACGAACGGCGAACGGCGTAATCTTCTCTCGCTTATGCTCAACGAAGGATCGCCGCTATAGTCGTTGATCGCCAGATCCTTCCCCGTCAGCAATATCTGCCCCAGATGAAGATTCCCATGGACCCTTATCTTCAGCGCATCCAGCTTTACCGCATAGATCTTGCGCAAAGTCGCCAGCAGCTCCGGCCGGTAAGCGATGATCCGATCGATCCGCTCCTGAAGGTCAGCAGGCAGCCGCGTTTTATTCCGGGCCAGGTTCTGATAGGTTTCCCGAACAAGGGACTGCATGGACGCAAACAAGGATCGCTGATAATGCAGCGAAAAAGCCTCGGGTTTAAAATCTTTGAGCGAGGTAAGCGAAGCGAGGGCGAGATGCATCTCAGCCGTTCGCACGCCGATCAGGCGCGCTTCTTCAGCAGCAGGAGCGCCAAGCAATTCCTGTAGGGCCGGCGATAATTCCTCGAAAGCAAGCGGCTCCGCCAGCGTCCCCAGCCGTTCCTGCAGCAAAGGTCCTTTCTTTTCACCTGCCAGTATCCGTTCGATATAATTGGTGATCCGCTCGGAAAAATAGCCATATCCATCCCCGTGATTCTCGATCAGTTCCTGCAGCAGTCCCAATACGATCCGCCCCTTCTTATCTTTCCAGTCGATGGTGCCGATAAAGGCGGGCAGATGAGGAAACCGGCCATCTACAGACAATAACTTCGTCACTTCCTCATCCGGGTTGATAGACCGGTCGATCTTACGATACAATTTTAAAAAGAAGACGTTGTCAAAGGTAACAGACGTGTTATACAAATCCGATGTATGTATCTTTGGCGTGATATCTGTAGCCTGCTGCAAATGCTTTCGCACTTTGGGTGTGGCCTCGAACTCTACCTTCGCAGTCGCCGAATGCCCGTTCTTGCCAGCCATACGATGTAACAGCTCGAGCTGCCAGCTCGTCGTATAAAAGGCGTCTACCAACACGCCTTCCCCTTCCTCGGATTTTACCTGTGCGATCAACGCTTCGGGAAAGATTTCGCTCAGCTTTTTTGCCGCGTCGCTGCTGATCAGCGTGATCGGCAGCTGGTACAATCCCGGCACGCCGTCATCTCCAACGATCTCCAGCAACATCCAATAAACCGGGTTTTCATTCGTCGGAAATTTCAAGGAATCAGCTATGCTTATCTGATAGGTATTCCGCTCTTTTGGAATAAACCATTTCGCGCGGACTAAATACCGGGGCAGGATCACACTCTCCAGCTGCCGAAGACCGTTGCCTTCTGCAAGACCTTCCAGCTGACGCACCATCAGCAGCGGCAGCGGTTTATCCTCATCCATTTCCGGATGCGCCTTCTCCAATACAAACCATTCGTAGGAATAGGGCGACATCGTAAAGAAATAAAGCCCATCTTCCCGGATGATCGGGAAGCGGTTCTTGCTGAAGACGTCTACGGGTACATAGCCTTTATACGCGGACAGTTCTACTTCCGCTGCCTGTGAGAATTTCGAGAGATTGACAACGATCAAAAGCGTTTCGTCTTCGTAGGTTCGGGTAAAGGCGAGCACCTTCGGGTTTTCTACATTCACGAATTTCATATTCCCACGGCCGAAGGTCTTGAATTTCTTTCGGACCGCTATCAGCCTTTTCATGTACCACAGGAGCGACGAAGTATTGCCATGCTGCGTTTCGACATTGACGCTCTCGTAGTGATATTCCGGATCGAGGATCAGCGGTAAATACAGCCTCTGCGGATTGGCGGCGGAGAAACCCGCGTTTCTATCCGGGGACCATTGCATCGGCGTACGAACGCCATCCCGATCTCCTAAATAAAAATTATCGCCCATTCCTATCTCATCGCCGTAGTAAATAACGGGGGTGCCTGGCAGCGCAAACAACAGAGAGTTGAGCAGTTCGATCTTCTGGCGGCTATTGTCCAGCAAAGGCGCCAGCCGGTGCCGGATACCGAGGTTGATCTTTGCCTTTGGATCGCGGGCATATACCTTATACATATAGTCCCGTTCTTCATCCGTCACCATCTCAAGCGTCAGCTCGTCGTGGTTGCGAAGAAAGATCGCCCACTGACAAGTCAGCGGGATATCCGGCGTCTGATCAAAGATATCGGTGATCGGATAACGGTCTTCCATCTGCAAAGCCATAAACATACGAGGCATAACGGGGAAATGATAATTCATATGACACTCGTCCCCGTTCCCAAAGTAAGAAGCCGACTCTTCCGGCCACATATTGGCTTCCGCCAGGAATACCGTTCCGGGGTAATGCTGGTCGACATGGCTGCGTAATAATTTCAGAAAGGCATGCGTCTCCGGCAGGTTCTCGCCATTGGTGCCTTCTCTTTCATATAAATAAGGGACCGCATCGAGACGGAAGCCGTCCACCCCCATTTTGCACCAGTAGTCTATGATCCGGAAGACTTCCTGCTGTACGTCAGGACTATCGTAGTTGAGATCCGGCTGATGGTGAAAAAAGCGGTGCCAGTAATACTGTTCAGCGACGGGATCCCAGGTCCAGTTCGACGTTTCAAAATCCTGAAAGATGATACGTACATCCTTGTACTGTTCCGGGTTATCCGTCCAGACATAGAAGTTGCGTTCCTTCGATCCCCTTGGCGCCATTCGCGCCTTCTGAAACCAGGGATGCTGATCCGATGTATGATTGATGACGAGCTCGGTGATCACTTTCAGATTACGCCGATGCGCTTCCTTTAAAAAATGTTTGAACTGTGTGATATCGCCGTAAGCGGGGTTAATCGAATAATAATCCGAGATATCGTATCCATCATCTTTCAACGGCGAAGGATAGAAGGGCAGCAGCCAGATGGCGGTCACGCCAAGATCCTGCAGGTAATCCAATTTTTGTAAGAGCCCTTGAAAATCGCCGATACCGTCTGCATCGCCGTCACAAAATGCTTTTATATGCAATTCATATATGACCGCATCCTTATACCAATGAAGGTTGTCGTCTAATAGAGGTGTTGTACTGGTGTCTGCCATACACCAGTTTTGCAATTTACATGCCCTCTGGGATCCGCTGGATAAACGGTTCCCTCCCAGGTTAAATACTTAACCCACAGGTTCTTGAGTCAGACCCCAGGGTCTAATTGATAATTTTTACGTATTTATACGGGGTTTCCCTTCAAGATTTTGTCATATTTTTATCGGGA
This sequence comes from Chitinophagales bacterium, assembly GCA_015654595.1. Classification (GTDB taxonomy): domain Bacteria; phylum Bacteroidota; class Bacteroidia; order Chitinophagales; family Chitinophagaceae; genus Puia. The sequence goes on from JAATGQ010000250.1 coordinate 10,484, forward strand.
TGTCGCTAAAAATCCCCCTAATTAAGCCATTAACCCTGGGAGTATTGGCCTGTCTGTTATTTTGCATTGGTCTGGCAGCACCCAGCTTCACTGCGCCGACGCTTAACGGCCAGCGGATCGATCTGCAGCCTTACTGGGTTGCTGTGGAAGATCCTACCGGCATCCTTTCCCCATCCGACTGGTATAACCATTCCGGCATCTTCGTGCCGCTGGATTCAATGAAACAGGGAAGCCCAACCAGTTATTACTGGCTAAGAGCGACTATCCATGTAGCCAATGGGATAGCGAATGCCGACCAGGTCCTTTCTTTCCACCATCTTACCTACGTGGACGCCTATCTGTTCCAGGACAGCCTGCAGATCCTGCACAAACAGGCCGGTCAATTCCGGGAAAACAGCGCTATTACAGAAGGAGACGGGCGGCTATACACGATCCTTCCGATGAAGGCGGGGGGGACCTATACACTGCTGCTGCGTGTTCATCATACCAAACACTTCAAGCCAAATTTCGATTTTGTGCTGGAATCCAGGCGAAGCTTTTTCCGGCAGATGCATACCCGGATCGCCGTCGACTCGGCGCTCCAGGGCGGTGCAGCCTTCTTTTTGATCTACACCCTGCTATCCTGGATCGTCAGCGGCTATAAGCCTTATCGGGGGCTAGCGATATTTATCGCCGGTATAGGCCTCTATGTCTGCTCTATGGGGGGTTATCTCCTCGAATGGTTCTTCTCCGAAAACCCTGCTACCGGCTGGCTGTTGAATATGCACTTTCTGAACCTGGGGCTTTTCGGGCTTTATCTGCTGGTCCTTGACTTCTGGCAGCTGAAGACAAAGCATCCGCAGGTCTACCATTATGGGAGATGGATACCCGCTTTTCTCGCGGCTTCGTCTGTTTCGGCATTCCTGATCGACTTTACTACCGGTAACTACAAGCTCGCCAGCCAGCTCACGCTCTGGGAGCATCCGATCATGCAGTTCTTTATCCTGTTCACACTGATAAAATGCTGGCCCCGCCTGAGCCATGCACAGCGCTACCTTGCTTATGGGATCATGCTGCTGGGCGCGATGGGGCTTACTATCACGATCAGCACTACCTTTCTCCACGAAAGAGTACTGCCAACGATCGTCTTGTTGAGCGATGCGATAATCATGGTCATCTTCCTGCTGTTCTCGACAGGAATAAAAGAAGAAATGCGGCGCAACGAAGCGGAGAAACAAATTGCGCTCCGGGAACTGAACAGCCTCCAGCAACACCAGAACACCCTGCTGGAGCAAAAAGTAAGAGAAAGAACAGAAGAGCTTAGCATCGCCAACCGCCGTCTGCAAAAGCAAAAGCACATCCTCACCGAAAGACATGCCAAGATCGAGACCCTGATGGGCGAACTCAATCATCGCGTAAAAAATAACCTGCAGCTGCTGTACGGCCTGCTTAGCCTGCAGCTGCCCATCGTAAAGGACGGCGTCTCGCGCGATATCCTGAAAGGCAATATCGGCAAGATCCGGGCAATGATGCTGGTCAACCAAAAGCTGCTTCACTTCGAGCAGGGGACCGGGGTATGCCTGGGAGATTTTGTCTCCGAACTGGCTGCGCACCTGCAAAAGATTTACGATACCCGGGAAAAAACCCGAATTTTGCAGGACATCCCCTCAGGCATCGAGTTGAGCAATAAACACACCCTTTCCTTTGGGCTGATCCTGTCGGAGCTGCTAACCAACACTTTTAAACACGCTTTTCACGACCATCCGAACCCCTGTATATACGTAAAGGCTATCCCGGTCAACGACCGAACGCTGCAATTCGACTATACAGACAATGGCGTAGGTATATCCGGCGAGGAATCCGGTGAGAAATTTACCATGGGTATCCCCCTGGTGAAAGATCTCACACGACAAATGAACGGGCGTATGACCATCGCCAAAGAAAACGGCTTAAGCTATTCCTTTACCATTCCCGTTTGAGTATATGATCAGAATATTGATTGTTGAAGATGAAATCATCATCGCCCGTTTTATCGAACGTCAGCTACTGACCAATTTCTCCTGTGAAGTTCGGATAGCCGTTACTGTCACGGAAGCCAAAGCCGCTATGGCAGAGATGCTGCCCCACCTGCTGCTTTGTGATATCCACCTGCAGGACGACGTCACCGGCATTGACCTGGTGGCCAGCTTCAGAAGCCGTTACGCTTTTGAAGTGATCTTTATTACTTCCTACCAGGCCCGGAATATTATCGAACAGGCCGCCGCCACAGCCCCGGCCAACTACATCATAAAACCTATCGACGAAGCCCAGCTCTTTGCCGGCATCCAACTCGTCGTCAGCCGGATACTCGCCGGCGCCAATACAGGAAAAGCCTTTTTGCAGCCCGATACCTTATTCAGCAATACCGAATTGCTGGTGCTCAGACTCGTCAGAGAAAGAAAAACGACCCAGGAGATTGCCGATGCGCTCCACCTGAGTCGTTATACGGTAAAAAATCACCGCCACACTATCTGCCGTAAGCTACAGCTTCGTGACGAGAACAACGCCCTGCTAAAATGGGTCGTTGAACACGGCGCGCTTATTTAAACAGATTTGCAAAAAATTCTTTCATCGCCTGCCAGGAAGCCGTATCGGCCTTGGCATTATAGGCGATCGGCATGTTGAACTTCTTTCCGTTCTCCGTAGAGGCTGGATTCGTAAAGGCATGGGTGGCGCCATCGTAGCCGATGAACTTGTAATCAGCACCGATCGAATCCATCTGTTTGCGGAAGGTTGCTACATCCTGCGCAGAGACAAACTTATCGTCATTGCCATGACAGATCAGCATCTTTGTGCGGAGCAGGCCTTTCTTTGCCGGGGTTCCCAACAGGCTGCCGTGAAAGCTGACGATGCCCTTCAGATCGTCGCCCAGACGAGCCGTATTGATCAATACGCCGCCCCCAAAGCAATACCCGATGGCGCCGATATTGGCGGAATCGACATTGTTATAAGACCGGAGTCTGGCGATAGCCGCATCGATACGTGCCTTGCCCTTTTGGGGGTTGGCATAAAAGGGAGCGGAATAAGCCTTCGCGCTGTCTGGAGTTGTCGCCACTTTTCCATCGCCATAGATATCAAGCGCCATTGCGACATAACCCAATTTCGCCAGCTGACGGGCCCTCGCCTTCGGGTAGTCGTTCAACCCCCACCATTCGGGAAGAACCAATACCGCAGGACGTTTGCCTTTGACGGAATCGTCATAGACGACAAATGCCTGTAAGGAGGCGGAATCTGCATTAAAAGAAATGGTCTCTTCTTTTAGCGAACCAGCGGCTGTATCGGCAGCGGGAGCTGTTGCCGCAGCTTCTTTGGTTGGCTGATTGCTACAGGCGGAAAAGATCGATGCCATCAAAAAACTGCCGATGGCCATCTTGGGAAATGTGATCCTCATCATGTGTATAGTATTTAAATTAAAGATATTCAAACGGCGGCATCCGGCGGCGGCCTCATCTTATCCCTTGTCAACACACGGGCGAAAAGGTTGAACAGCAGTGAGACCAGCAAGGCTGCCAGACAACCGGCAATCACGCAAACCACGCGCTCCAACGGTACATACCACTGCTTTACTTCCTGTTCGTTCAATAATATAATGACCAGCGCCGCAAGCGCACTCCTCAGCGTTTCTTCCTTTTTTACCGCGTACCCCAATGCCAGTACCAACATTACCCCAACCCCCATGGCGGCCGGCTGAGACAGATGCATCGGGAATAATACCAATCCCACTGCGCAGCCTAAAAGATTCGCGATCATCCGATCATAGGCCATCTTGTTGCTGTTGTCGGGCGCCAAGGCAATCACGACCGAAACCAGGGCCCAATAAAAAGGATAATGCGGAAACCGTATATATAACCAATAACAGATGCCTACCCCTGTCAGGCACTTCAACAGATAGACAGAATTCGGAATCAGTTTCTTGAACAAATAGTTGATCGAATGCATGTATGCGTTATCCGGCAAAAATAACACAAATCCGCCAGCCGCGTATGCCGCGGCGGTTTCACCGGCCGAACCGGCTGCTAACTCTACCGCTCGCGACTACGACAATCCACCGTCTATCCCTATTACTTTTCCGGTCATATATTCATTCCCTACAACAAAAACGATCGCATCTGCAATCTCCTCCGGCCGGGCCACCCTTGCCGCGGGGATGTCCGCCGTATACCGGGCAAAAGCCGCGGGCTTTTCCGACGCCGGCAGAAAATCCCACCAGGGCGTGTCTACCAGGCCCGGCGAGACGGCGTTAAAGCGCAGTCTCTTCATCTCCTTTGCCCAGACAGGTATCATCAATTCTAATGCACCGTTGACTGCGCCGATCCCCGAAGTACCCGGCATACGGGCAACAGAAGAAATGGCCGTGATCAGCGTCACGCTGCCGCCATCGTTCAAATAAGGCAGGGCAGCCTGTACGGTCTCTAACTGCGGAAAGAACTTCTCCGCAAACGCGTCTCTCAGCACGGACAGGGACAGATCTTTAAAAGCCCCCATTCCCTTTCCGCCGCTGATCGAAACCACCAGGTGATCGATCCTGCCCGCAGCCGAAAAGAATTGATCAAGCGCTGCCCTATCTGCGCTGTCCAGCACCGTCGCCTGCAGACCTTCGGCCGAAGCGGCATCGACCTTTTGCTTGTTGCGGCCCGTAACAATTACCTGGGCATCCTCTTTCTTAAACCGTAAAGCAGCGGCCAATCCTATGCCGGAGGTACCGCCGGCAATCACAATCTTTTTGTTTTGAAATATCATGATGAGTGTACTTGATTTACACCACAAAGTTGATCAAATACGGCCCCCTGCTATGGACAGAATCCGGCATTGTATTGGCCGGATCATTCCCAAAGGGCCTTGCACCCTTCCTGTCATTCCTTATGCGCCACTCTGTTCCTGTAATATAATGGCGTCTCGCCTGTAGCGCCCTTAAAGAACCGGTTGAAAGAAGCCGGGTCGCTGAAGTCCAGCCTATAGCCTATCTCCGAGACCGAATTATCCGTATATCGTAATAAAGATCTTGCTTCCTGTACAAGCATTGCCCGGATAGCGTCCGAAGCTGTCCTGCCAGTGGCCTCCTTTACGACCTTATTCAGATGATTCGGGCTCACGGAAAGCAATTCAGCGTACTCCGCCACCTGCCGCTTCGCCAGGTAATGCTTTGCCACCAGCCGCAAAAACCGCGATACGATAGCATGCCCCGCAGACGTCCCGCCGGCGCGATGAAGTTCCTGCCGTTCGTAACTCCTCTTCGCCTCGAGCAGGATCAGGTACAAATACATCTGCAAGGCCTTTCTTCTGCCGGAATGATCGCCCTTCAATTCCTGATCCATCTTTACCACCAGGTCTACGATCCGCTGAAGCTCTCCGGCAGAAAGCTGAAAGACCGGAAGCCCGTCCAGGAACGGAAACTCCTCCGCCATTTTTACCGAAGGCATCAACTCCTCCAGAAAATCCGGAGCAAAGAGCATATAATACCCAAAAGCGTCCACGCTGATATTGTTCTTGCAAAAGATCTGATCGGGAACAGTAAAACTGATCGTAAGCGGTCCATGCCGATAGTGTTCCAGCCCGATCCACATATCCAGACTGCCCTGTAAGGTTATGCTGATCCGATAAAAAACCGACCGCAAAGGGCCTACGCTGCCCAGCAGCCCAACACTCGAGTATAATTCGAACCCTTCTACCCAGCGGGATTTATCCAGATCATTACATCCAAAGGACGAAACCGCCGTTTTCAAACGATGAATGGGCGTAAAGTCGCCAAGCGCATACCGCGGTATAACTGCATTTTTTGCTTTCACGGTTCAATTTACTATTTCTCGAGAAGATAGAAAATTACCCCAACAAGTCAAATCTCCGTGATAACACCTATATTTACCTCCTGTTTTTCACCTAACTTAGTACGATACAATTCTGTAAGCCAACTTTTCGTTTTATCATCGAATGGCAAGAGTACTTAATATATTACAATCCCGGTTACAACCTGAGTGCTAGAACCCACTAACTATGAGTGTCGCGGTAAAATATACAGATGCGGAACTGATAGCCGCAATAAAAGACGAGAGGCAGCTGAACAGCGCCATATTGTTCATTTATAAGAAATATGCAGAATCCACCAGCGCCTTTATCATGAGTTACGGCGGAAGCCGGCAGGATGCTGAAGACGTTTTCCAGGATACTGTAGTTGCTTTCATTAATATCGTTACAAAGGGCAGTTACCGGATGGAAGCAAGCATCAAGACCTTCCTGGTCTCTGTAGCAAAGAATATCTGGTTCAACGAAGTGAAGAGAAGAGAACGTGCAGACTTCAGAGAGAAAGCGTATGAAGCGGGGCGTGAAGTAAAGGAACAGGATATCAGCCAGGTCATCAGCGAGATGGAACAAAAACGCGCACTTCGGGATCTCATCCATACGCTGGGAGAATCCTGTCGAAAAATACTACTGCTTTTTTATTACGAGAACCTGTCTATGAAAGAGATCCTTGGGCACCTGCCCTATGAGAATGAGCAGGTCGTCAGAAATAAAAAATATAAATGTCTGCAGCAATTGACCGGTATTATAAAATCCAGTCCGTCGATCGTTACGCAGATGAAGGAAATTGCAAAATAAAGCCTATGTCACCAAACCAGGAAACTTCACTCATCGATCACTTCGATAACCATCTCAAGGGTATTGCTTCTCCCGAATTGGAACAGTTGCTTGCCCAAGACCCTGAGGCCGTCCAGGAATGGGCCCGGCTGCAGCTGGCTGTGGAAGGTATAAAAGAGCTGGGGCTTTACGAACAGGTGGGTGCGGTAAGAAGAACCTGGCAGCAGCAACAGGAAACCGCAACGCCATCGATCGTACGTCGTCTGTCACACGGCTATTTTCGGGCCGCTGCAGTAATAGCAATCGTAGCGTTCAGCGGAATCGCCGTTTACAAGTATACCACCACCAGTGCCGCTGGTGTCTATGCCGAAAATTATATTTCCTTTCAATCCGGCACGCAGCGCGGAACAGGGATGGCCGATGACGTTCGCCAGGCCTACCAGGAAAAGAACTGGGCCGGTGTTATAGAAGCGTTCAAGCACGCTGCCGTCCACAACAACGAAAACCTCTTCTTAACGGGAATGGCTAACCTGGAATTAAAGCGCTATGCAGAAGCAGCCGTTCTTTTTCAACAGGTAATCGACAACAATGCGAAGGCGCATGACACTTTGTTTGAAGAGGACGCAGAATACTATCTGGCAATGACACAACTTGCGGCTAATCATGCAAAAGAAGCCATGCCGCTGATCGACAGGATCAAAGCCGATCCACATCACGCTTACCACGACCAGGTGAAGAAGATACCTTCCATCGATCTCTGGATCGCACGGCATAAATAATAAGAACGAGCGTTGCCAGCGCACCCAGAATCGCTCCCCAGGGGAACGGCTGTCGGTAAAGAGGTTCTGTACTGCCCGTCAATACCAGCGAAGACCAATATGCAGCACTTTTGTTGATCGTACCACTTTTTAAATAGTCCAGTTTTGCCTGTTGAAGGGACCTTGCCTTGTCGTATCCCTTTTTAAGATAGACATAGAACCGGGCTAGGATAAAAGCTGTAGCCTTGTCTTCCGTCTTCCACAGACTGCTGATCGTACTCCTGCAGCCAGCGTAAGTAAAAGCGCGGGCAAGACTGATGACGCCTTCGTTGTTGACGAGCTGGCCCTGCCCTGTCTCGCAGGCACTCATGATCACCAGTTTCGTCGAATCCATATTGAGTCCATAGATCTCTTCAAGGTATAAACGATCTTCGATCGGAGAACCTGTACCAGGATAAAAGGCGATAAAAGAAGCCGCCGTTTTATCGGGAAAAGACACGGCATGCGTCGCCAGATGAAGGATCGGATATTGATTGACGTCATGAAGGAACTCCCCTTTCGTCGCCTTGACGTCAAAGTATTGCTTCCCCGGAAGCCCGGCAATCTCTTCCCTCGATGCTGGCAGGACGGCAAATGAATCCTGTTTCCCATCCATGCTGCTGCTATATGGCGCAAACCCCAGCACTCCAACCTGCCCGCTTATATGCGGCCCATTATCCGCCGTCATAAAGCGCGCAGACGGCTGATAACTGATGATGTTCGTTTCGAGCAGATAGCGGCCGTTGTCCGATCCGCCGGCGGGCAGTGATTCGAAGGGCAGGAAGCAAAGAAAGCCATCGGGTATGATGGTCCATTCCTCTTTGTCCCCGGCCAGTTTCTGTATAGGCTGGATCAACAATCGATAAAGCGCGCCGCCGATCTTTTCGCCCTTGAATCTGCGTCCGTCGCCCTCTCCTTTCAAACCATCCAGCCAGGCGGCAACATCCTTTTGCAGCTCTCCGAGCGAGTCGATCGCGGTATAGGTCAGCGAATGACGCGTCAGCACAAAAACATGCAGCTTCTCTCCTCCGACCGAAAGACTGATGAGCGCCTGCCGGCTTCCAAGCTGACCCTGAAGCGCCGTAATATCCGGGGCGGCATCGTCATATTTGCGGCGGTAATAGCTGCCGTTCTGTTCCATTTCCTTTTGCGCACGGGATAATTCGATCTCATAGCCCAAGCGTTCGGCGGCGATCTTCTGCCGCTGGGTATTATCGGCAGCCGCCTCGCTTCTGACATCCAGTCTTGCGATATTATACTTGATATTCCGCAGGCTGTCCAAGAGGGCTGTCTCCCTTGGTGAAAGATGATCGGATCGGGTTTCCTTCAGGTTGGCGGCCATGATAGAAGCCTTACCCTGCTCGCTGATCTGAAAGGCCTGCTGCAGGTAATCTCTGTCGGGATGCTTGCGATAAAGCTCCAGGCAGGCTGCTAAGGCGCGAGGGTAGATCGTGCTGGTATTGTTTTTTAAAAAGACCTTGGCTTCATCCGTATCAAAGGTTTTCTCGATGTACCGAAGCAGATTCAACGCCGCCTTATAGGCTTCAAAAGCGGCCATCAGACAGTCGTCCTTTTCACCGGCATCATAAAGCTTTTGAAAGATCGCAGCCTTTTTGTTCAACGCATTATAAAGCCGGAAGCTGACAACCGTCCCCGTAAAATCGGATGGGTTGGAATAGATATCGGTCTTGCCAAAAGAAGGCGTAAAGATAAGAATGGCTTTTTGCAGCGCAGACAGCGCCGGTTTGTATTGTCGTTGTTCTGCCAGCAGATCGGATCGGTAGAGCTCACTGATCCCCAGATCCAGGTCGTTCAAACCCGTAGCCTGATGGCTGAACTTATCCCTGAGCCGGTCCAGAAAGAAGGCTGCAGAATCATAACGCTTCAGCTTTAGCTCCGACTTTGCCATCTCATTCAGCACATTGGGTATCTTATCCGGGTTTACCTTCCGGAAATAAAACAAGGCATGCTCGTGCTGCTGCAGCCACGCATAAGCTACGCCCATATTCAGATAGATAGCATCGGTACCCATCCGATAGCTGAGGATCGAGCGATAGATGGTCAACGCTTCATCGTACTGTTGCATCCGGTTACAGGCGGTAGCAATATTGGTCTCGATACTGACTGCAGAAAGCGTGTCGAGGACTTTTTTACTTTTTAGAACATCCAATGCCTTGTTGAAATAGTTCTTTCCCTGATGATAATTCCCATCGTCGAGATACAAGGCTCCCAGCGTATTGTACAGTCGAACTGCGTCGTCGTCATCTTTAAAGCGGGGGGCGAGCATTTCCGCTTTTAACAATAAGCTGCTGGCCGAGTCGAAGTTGTATAGATTATAATAGTTGGCGCCTGCGAAGACCTGCGCTACAAAGCCCATTGAATCGGACTGCGGATGAAGCCGCAGCGCTTCCATATAGGCGTCCCGTGCAGCCGCAAAATCCGCATGGACTTCCAATAATACGCCCTTCTTCAGATAGGATTGGAACAGGAGCGTGTCATGCTCATCATAGCCCGGCAATTTTTTGTATTCCGCGATCACCTGCCCGAATCCGGCAAGCGCGGTGCTGTCCTGTTCCGCAGTGGGATTGTTTAGCTGATAAAGCGCGTTGGCTTTTGTATAGGCCGCCCGTATCCGGGCCAGCGGCCAGCCAGGATCTGCCCAATAAAACGAACAAAGTAACAGGCCTGCTGCTACCAGCAAAGAGATCCTCGAACGCATAAATAAAATTACTGCCTTACCACCACGATCAGCGGCGGCCTTGGATTGGCGTAAGTGCTGATCGCTCTGTTTGTTAAAATGTTTTGCAGACTGATCAAAATATTACCCAGCAAACCCGTGCTCAGCAGATTGTAGCTATCATAGTACATCAACTGAACCGGTATCGACTGCAGTGTATTGTTGCTCGCATCATTCAGCCGGTAATAAATATTCGTCGTAACGGTCGATCCGTTGATAGGGATCAACCCAAATGCGCCGATGGGAATCAATCCCGTTCCGGTGAGCGTCTTTTGCAGATCGATCACTCCTGTCAGGGAATTGACGATCACGCCGGCATTGCTGGCAGAACCCGTAACGTCGAATATGCAGCTGTTAGGAGAGCTGCATGGCGTGGGCAGATAAGGATTGGCGTTGAAATATGGCAGCGCCATAGTCGCTCCGTTGGCAATAACATACACGCTATCCATATAATCGACCCCGCCAATGATCAGCTGGCTGATACAGGTATCGGTCGTTCCGGCGGCAACATATCCAATGATATAGCGAAGGCCGCTCTCGGTCTTTGTGACATCGATGGCGCCAGTGACAGAGTCCATTGCCATTCCTAATGGCCAGGAAAGGTATTTACCGGGTCCCGGGTTAAAGACCGGGCTGACAATATAATCCTGCCCATTAACGGCTGGTTGCGGGAAGATGATAGTGTCTCCATACAAAGGCTGAGAAAAACAGCCGCTCGAAGGAGCGGATGGGAAAGCGGCCTGCTGGTTCTTTGGCGTATCGACATGGGTTGCAGGCGGAGCCGTAGTATCCGAATGCGGAGAAGCGGCAGTAGAGCCATTGATCAAAGAATCAGGGTTGGTACCCGTTATGGCTTTACGACAGGCAATCGTGAACACGAGAGTGGTAATTACAATAAGATATTTTTTCATGGGTAAAGCACAGCGTTAATGATTAACGCTTAACAAATTAGTTAATAATTTTAACAATATCAAGCGTTAACGGCTTTTAATTGGACCGAAAGGCTCTATATCCTGAACCGGCAAGCCGCTAAAATAAAGGTTGGTTCCTGACCGAGATGCCCCTATCCGGTCATAAGGACGAAATATTCCTATTCCGTTTAAATTTTGTAATATTCCGGAAATTAAACCTGGCCAACAGTCTTTTTCTATGAATACGTATATCGAAGTGGTTATTTCCCTTGTCCTTATCTTCCTGTTATTTAGCATTGTTGTATACATTCTGCAGGAATTGCTGGCGGCCAGCAGCAACTCCCGCGGCCGGATGCTCCGAAAAGCGCTGGCTCAAGCCCTGGACGGCGTCGCCTTTCCGGGAAGAGCAGCGTTAAAAAGAACGGCTACGGACACGCCCGAAACGCCGTTAACCAACCAATTCTTTAAACATGGACAGATCAGCAGTCTCCGGCAGGACTTCACCCGGCTTCCCTCTTATATTCCCGCCGCCAACTTTGCGATCGCCTGATCGATATCGTTTCAAAGAAAGCTCCCGAGGCATCCGGTGATCTTTGGAAAGACCTGAATGCCGGATTACAGCTGATGGAGAAAAGCCCCCGCCCCGCGCCTATCGTCAGTGTGATAAGCAGTATCGCAAAAGTGACCGGCTCGATCCCGCAGCTTCAGGAAGACCTGCAAACCTGGTTCAACGAGTATATGGCGCGCGTCAGCGGCTGGTATAAGAAGTCCTTTAACATTCGGCTGGGATGGAGTCATGAATTTATACAGGAAGAAATCAGCGGAAGCACGCGGCATGTGTTTAACAGGATCGTATGGCTGTTGATGGGCTGGCTGCTCAGTGCTGCAGCGCTTTCCAAGGGTGCGCCTTTCTGGTTTGATGTGCTGGGCAAGCTGGTCAATATTCGCCGTGCCGGCGCAAAACCGAAATAATCTTAGTGCGTACCGGCTGTTGGGGGCCATGCTGGCGAAATACGTAAACCATTATCCAGCAAGCGTTTTAGCAATCATTAGCCTTTTTTGAGATGATCAAATCCCAGGAACTTGTCTTTAAAAGGGGTTTCGTGCATCGTATTTTTGTATCGTTAAATTAAACGTATATGAAAGCGCTCATTAAACAATTATTTTTTGACAAGGAACTGGTCAATGCAATCAAGGCTTCTGAAGCAAACCAGGAAATGCTGTACATCCAGCTGATGAACGGAAAGATCACGATGAAGGAGTATGTAGCTACAATGAAGAGCCTCGCCCTGGTATCCGTAATATAAGTTCCCTTATATATTATCTTTCAAAGGCGTCATAACAGGATTGTGACGCCTTTGCATTTTTACCCAGTACTCGTCCAACTGTATAGAAAATTGTTTCAGGAAAGCAGATTTGAGCCGCTGCTCTGAAATCGCGCATTCACTCGCCAGCGTATCAATGGGAATAGAACGATTCGGATGATAGTCAAGGAAGACTTTCACCGCGTATGCACAATCAATATCTTTTTGAGACAGGATCATTTCTGGAATCATCGGGGTACTTTGAAAGTTAATGTACGAGACAAATACGTGACCAGATTCTTTCTATTGCTAAGGGAAACTCTTACACAATCAAGAATGTCGTCTACCTGCACCGGACCGCAAAAACTCATTATTTCAAATTACCCAGACACCCCTGAATTCTTCAGCGAAAGAGTATGCATTATGCCGAGGAGACGGTTCAAATTTTTGAACAGGTTTACCCTAAACTTTCAACGCGGCTGCTCAAATTCTCCGGCCAGCACTTTGCCATAACGGCCCATCAGCGTACCGCGTGCGATGATGTGTCCCTGTAAAGCCTTCTCCAATTCTTCTCTACCAGACCCTGGGGATAAATTGAGGCTGGCATCCAAGGCATACACATGGAAGAAGTAACGGTGTTGGCCAGACGGTGGGCAAGGCGGCATCCATCCCAGCTGTCCTTTGGTATTCAATCCATTAACACCGGGGTTTGAATTTTCGCTGATACTTCCTTCGGGAAGGATATCCCAGGCGATCCAGTGCGTTACGGTACCCTTTGGCGCATCCGGGTCTTCGACGATCAGGGCCATCGTCAGCGTACTTTCGGGTATATTATCGATCACCAGCGGTGGGTTGACGCCGACGCCCTGGCAGGTATATTCTTCGGGAATGAGGCCGTCTTCGACAAAGACCGGGCTTGAAACAATTAGCGGATTCATATGTTTGTCTTTTTATTATTGGCAGAAAATTTCGTGCCTCGCGAAAGTGCCGTCGGGCAATATCCCATGTGAGCGTCCCGGCAACAAAAAAAGGGGCTGGCACATTTTTTTAACAGTCGAAGACATGGCCTTAAAGGAATACAAACGAAAACGCAGCTTTACGGATACGCCCGAACCCAAGGGCGGCAAACCCAACAATACGCAACTCGTATTTGTTGTTCAGAAACACGCGGCATCTCACCTTCATTATGACTTCCGGCTGGAATGGAATGGCGTGTTAAAGAGCTGGGCAATCCCAAAAGGGCCTTCACTCGATCCCTCTATAAAACATCTGGCGATGCTGGTAGAAGACCATCCCTATGACTATAAAGATTTCGAAGGCATTATTCCGAAGGGTCAATACGGCGGCGGCACGGTCATCATCTGGGATCAGGGCACCTATGAACCGCTGGAGCCTGCTAAAACAAAGGCGCAGCAGGAAAAGGTCATGCAGGCCGCTTTCGAGGCAGGCTCCATAAAGATCCGCATGCATGGCAAGAAACTCAAAGGCGAGTTTGCGCTGGTGCGCACTTCTGGCCGGGGGGAAAACTCGTGGCTGCTGATCAAACATCGCGATGAATACGCAACGACCGATGATATCACGCTAAAAGATAAATCCGTCGTTTCAAAAAAGACGATCGAGCAGATGGCGAAGAGCAGGACCGCGCCGTTGTGGAATAGTAATCACGAGGAGAAGGCTGCGGCAAAGCCTGCGCGGGCTGTGAAATCGGCCAAGGCTGAAACGAAAGTGAAGGCTGAAACGAAAGCGAAGGCTGAACCGAAAGCGAAGGCTGAAACAAAAGCGAAGGCTGAAACGAAAGCGAAGGCTGAAACGAAAGCGAAGGCTGAAACGAAAGTAAGAGCCAGGTCCGCAAAATCTATAGCAGCCAAGGCCGCCGGCGGCGCCGTGCGTGAAGCCGCGACATCCGCACCGGCTGTGCGCAAAGCCGCGATGCCGGAACAGGTCGCGCCAATGCTTTGCACGTTGACCAAAGAGCCGATAGACGATCCCCGGTATCTGTACGAAGTAAAATGGGACGGCTATCGTATCATTTCCTACGTTAAAAAAGGCAAGGTCCGGATGGATTCACGCAGCGGCATCGATTATACAAAGCGATATCCCGTCATCGCAGAGGCGCTGAAAGGGTTAGGCCATGACCTCGTCATCGACGGTGAAGTTGTCGTCTTCAATGAAGAAGGCATGCCCGATTTCGACGCGCTGCAGCTCTACAATGGGCATTCCACTGCCATCACCTATTGCGTATTCGATCTGCTTTGGCTGGACGGCTATAACTATATGCCGCTTCCGCTGGAGGAACGCAAAGCCGCGCTGCAGCAATTGATTTCCGGCCAGCCCATTTTCCGGATCAGCGAATCCTTTGATGACGGACCCAAGCTCTATAAAGAGATGCAGAAAAGAAACCTCGAAGGCATCATTGCGAAAAAAAGAGACAGTCCTTATATACCCGATCAGCGTGCCGGCAACTGGCTTAAAACGCCAACGCGTATGCGTCAGGAGTTTGTCATTGGCGGCTGGTCCGAGTCCGACAAGAACAGATCCTTCAGATCCCTTCTTTTTGGCGCCTATAAGAATGGTAAACTCGAGTGGATCGGCCGGTCCGGCGGCGGATATAAACAAAAAGATATGCCCGGCATCCTGAAACAACTGAAAAGTATCGAAGCCGATAAATCCCCTTTTGTCAACGAAGTACTGGACACCAAGGGGGCCGTGATACACTGGGTCAAACCCAAGCTGGTGGCCAATTTCGAATTCGCGACATGGACAAAGGCCGGCCGCATCCGTAAACCCGCCACTTTTCTTGGATTCCGCGACGACAAGAAAGCCTCGCAAGTGGTACGTGAAATTCCGAAGTGATCCGCCGCGAAAGTATCCGCGATCGCCTATGTCCGACTCCGCCGCCTGATCAAACGGTCAATTCTTATCTTTGCATCATGAAGTTTGAACAACAGGCCATCACGCTTTCGCCAAAGAGAAGAGGCTTCCACCTCATCACCGCCGATATTCTCCGCGCCATGCCCGCCATCGGCAAGATCCACAAAGGTGTTTGCCAAGTCTTTATCCAGCATACCTCCGCCTCCCTTACCATCAACGAAAATGCCGATCCGACCGTCCGACAGGACTTCGAAACTTATTTCAATAAAGCTGTCCCCGAAAACGATCCCCAATATCGGCATACCCTCGAAGGCTCCGACGATATGCCCGCCCATATAAAGGCATCCATTCTCGGTCCCTCCGTCCTTATCCCCATCGCTGCCGGCGAACTCGCCCTCGGCATCTGGCAAGGTATCTATCTCTGTGAACACCGCAACTATGGCGGCGCCCGCAATATCATCATTACCTGCTGGGGCGAATAGGCGATCCCTGCGCAGCAAGCTGCCGATGGGGCCCAAAGCCGCTGGTAGATCCAAAGCCACCGATGAGCCAAAAGCCGCAGATGAGCCTAAAGCTGCCCATGGGCCCAAAGCTGCCGATCAGCCTAAAGCTGCCGATGAGCCAAAAGCCGCCGATAGGGCCAAAGCCAAAAAAGAGGCCGAAGCCTCTTTCTAATTAATTCCGTCGCGTTGTATCCCTTCCTCCCGGCAGCCCATTTCCTGCCGGGGGCACGGTCCCGTCGGTTGCTTTTACCGATCCGATGGTGCCATCTGTGGACGTAGCGGGATCGGGCCGCGCCGTAAATGTCGCCGGCTCTTTACAAGCGCCGATGGCTGCAACCAGGAGTGCGACAAGTATATATCGTTTCATAACGGTAGTTTTAGTTAGTGTTGAAAAAACTATGCCACCGCAAGTCTGCGCAAAGCATTGCGCTGGCTTGCGGTAGCGGAAGATTCGCCCGTGGCGGTGCGGGGAGGGGCGATAGATCGTCCGTGGCGGCGCGGAGGGGGCGATAGATTCGCCCGTGGCGGCAGCCTACCGGGGGCGTGCGATCCCGTATTCATACGCCAAAAATTAGTTAGCGCTAACTATTTCACCCGCCGTTCAAACTCCGACGGCCGTATATGATACAGCTGCTGAAACGTACTGCTAAACGCGGCCAGACTTCCATATCCCACTTCATACGCGATCTGACTCAGCGTCATATCGGTCTGCAGGATCATCTCTACCGCCGATAACATCCTAACCTGCTGCAGATACTGCAAAAAAGAAATATCGAGCTCTGCTTTAAATAAACGCGACAGCGACCGCTCGCTCAGTCCAAACTCGCGGCTCACCGACCCCAGTGTCAACGCCTGCGCCACATTGTTTCGCAGGTACAATACGATCGGCCTTAGCCGGGTATTCTGTGTTGTAGGCAGCATAAAGGGCAGCGTACCGCTGGTAAAGTCCGGCAGGATATCTTTTATCGCTTTCAGAAAAGAAAACGCCGGGGCCTTTGGCAAAATATCCCCACCCCATTTCTCCGTATATACGATCATTTGATACAGAAGATCATTGATCGGATAGATGCCCACCTTGCTGTAAAATGGATGCTTCCTGTCACGCTGCGGCGGAAAATACAAGGTCCGCATCTGCGATGAAGGCTGACGAGCCTGTACATAATGCTCGACACCCCCAGGCAGCCACAGGAAATGCCGTCCCGGTATCACATAGGACTGGCTGCCCATAAAAAGGTAGGCGATCCCGCCCTGAACATAACTCAGCTGCCCCTTCCGATGGCTATGCATGGGAAAGCTGCGTTCCGCTCTCTCGTGCAATACATAGATCGCTGCAGGCTGTTTATCGATCTTTTTGAGATGTATTTCCGGTGATATGATGGGCATAGGCCTTGGCTGGAATCAGCTAATTTTAGGCAATTTATAGAAAACCGACCAGACCGCCATAGCGTAATTTTGTAGCATAAAGATATGTATTACATTAAACTAACGGCTTTGTCCGCCTTTCTCTTTGGAATAACAGCAGTCTCAGCTCAAAACCCCTCTTCCAGCCTGCTGCCCCTTACCATCCACCAGATCTGGCAACAAGCTGAGCAAAACAGCAAGGCCGTCCAAATCCAGCAGATCAAGTTACAAAGTAGTGAAGAGGAAATAAAAGACGCCCGTAAGGAGCGCCTGCCAGATATCAACGCGGCAGGACAATACGCGCGTGTCAGCAATATGCCGCAATACGAAGACGGGATCTTCCACACGCCGACCCAGTATCCCTTGCTGCACACCTATTATACACTTGGTGCGGACGCGTATCTGAATGTATACAGCGGCAACAAGACGAATCTCAACATCGCGGAAAGAGAGACGAGGCACCAGATCACGGAAGAACAAAGTCTTCAGGTCCTCTCGGATGTCAGGCTTCGCGCGGCTGCGTATTATCTCGAAATCCAGCGAGGTCTTATTTTCAAAGACCTCACACAAAAGAATATCGCCGAGCAGCAACAGCAGCTCG
This sequence comes from Chitinophagales bacterium, assembly GCA_015654595.1. Lineage (GTDB taxonomy): Bacteria > Bacteroidota > Bacteroidia > Chitinophagales > Chitinophagaceae > Puia. Next base: position 28,200 of record JAATGQ010000250.1, read on the forward strand.
AACATATCCGTCAGCTGCAAAAGAACGGCGTCGTGTTAAAAAGCGACCTACTTCGCGCCGAACTCCAGTTATCACGGCAACAACTTTCGCTCGACCAGATCGACAACGACATCGCGATCGCCCGGCAAAAGCTGAATATCCTGATCGGCCAGCCCGACAGCACTCCTATTTTGCCTACCCAGGTACCCGATCCAGATTCGCTGGCGCCGGCGCCGCTGCAGGATTATCTAGACCTTGCCGAAGCGCAGTCACATGCTGGTCGTATCTCGCAGCAGGAGATCGCGCTGCGGAAGCTGCGGGTAAAAGAGGCCCGTGCTGCCAACAGCCCGCATATCGGGCTCTTTGCGATGTATACCTACGCCTATCCGCAGATCCTGTTCTATCCTTATGCAGCCGCCGTTTATGGCTGGGGCATGGCCGGAGTAAAAGCCAGTTTCTCCTTTTCAGGGCTCTACCAGAATAAACACAAGATAAAAATAGCGGAACTGGAAGCACAGGCACAGGACGTAGAACACAAGAGCATCGACGATGCCATCAGGGAACAGGTGACATCCTCCTGGCTCCGCTATAAAGAAGCGCTTCACCGGATCGAAGTGGCTCAAAAAAATGTGGCCCAGGCAAGGGAGAACGCCCGGATCGTCTCCAACACCTACTTCAACCAGTTGTCCCTCGTAACGGATCTGCTCGACGCCAACACGCAGTCCCTGCAAACCCGGTTCGAACTGGCAGCAGCCCAGATGGCTGCGCTGCTTCAATATTATCAATTACTCAACAGCATAGGAAATCTTTAATGCCATGGCTCCTAACAGATCAAACACAACAGACAAACTCATCATCCGTATCAGCGCCTGGATCGCCGGCCTTGTCCTGGCCGTCCTTTTGGTATGGGGCTTGCTCAGCCTGCGCAATATCTTCTTTTACGAACAAACCAATGACGCGCAGGTCGAAGAGTATATCAATCCCATCACTGCACGCGTAGTCGGTTATATAAAAGAGATCCGCTACGAAGAAAACCAGGATGTAAAGAAGGGCGATACCCTGCTGATCATCGATAACAGCGAATACCAGTTTCAACAACAGGAAGCAGAATCGGCACTCAGCAACGCCCGGGCACAGCTTCAAACCCTGCACAACAATATACAGACGGCTGTCGACGCCGCTGCTGTCAGCCAGCTCCAGATTTCAGGAGCGAAAGCCCGGCTGCTTCACCAGCAGCAGGAATATACCCGTTACAAGAATCTCTTTGACGTCGAATCGGCCACGCAGCAGCAGCTGGACAACGTAAAAGCGCAGCTGGATATCGCCCAATCAGAATACGATGCTGCGCTGCAAAGCTACCGGACTGCCGGCTCGAAGATCAACGACACCCGGTCGCAGCAGGCTGTCCTCGAAGCGGAGATCCAGAGAAGAACGGCGGTGCTCGGCCGCAACAAACTGGACGTAGGCTATACCGTCATCACCGCGCCCTATGACGGAAAGATGGGCCGGCGTACGATCCAACAGGGACAGCTGATACAGGCGGGACAAACCCTTGCCTATATCGTTGACCAGGAGGCCGGCAAGTGGATCATTGCCAATTTTAAAGAGACGCAGGTAAAAGATATGTTCGTCGGGCAAACCGTCGAAATAGAAGCCGATGCCTTTCCGGGCCAGGTTTTTAAAGGCAGTATCGAATCTTTATCGCCGGCTACCGGATCAAAGTTCTCGTTGCTGCCGCCGGATAATTCGACGGGTAATTTTGTAAAGATCGTACAGCGCATTCCCATCCGTATCCGGCTTACCGACGACCCGACGGCAATTGCCAACCTGCGGGCAGGCATGAACGCAAATGTTTCGATCAAAAAAAATCCCCGATCCTAAAATGCATATGCAGCTATTTAAATCATGGGCGCCGGGATGGCTGATCCGCATCGCCATCTTTTTGCTGATCCTGCCGTCGATGGCGCTGTTTGGGCTGTCTACTGCCAGCATCAGCGGCGCCGCGGGCTACTATGGTATCGAACCTGCCGACGTCCAGTATTCTATGGTGGTCTTCTATGCCGCCGTAGCCAGTTTTGCAGCGTTGGAAAGACGCTTCTTCAATTTTACCCAGACGCGTTATTACCTGCTGCTGTCCTCTTCGCTGCAGATCTTTACTTCTTATCTGTGTTATACGATCCATTCGCTGCCCCTGCTGCTGATCGTCCGTTTTATACAGGGGCTGACCAACTGTGCAACGACCAGCATTTGCCTGACGCTGATCTTCCACCGCCTCGGCAGCGAGAGAGCGCGGGAGCTGGGGTATTCTCTTTTTTATTGTATCCTGCTGGGCATAAGCCCCTTTACCACGCTTGTCACGGCCCCGCTGCTCGAGAGCTTCGATTTTAACAGCCTGTACAAGGCGGTCGTTTTCCTTTTTATCCCGGGAACGGCCCTGCTCTATATTATCCTCGGCAACCAGCGGCTTATCCGTAGATCGCCGCTCTATCAACTCGACTGGCCCAGCTTTGTGCTTTATTCGATCGCGCTTTGCGGGGCTGGGTTTATCCTTGTCTATGGACAACAGTATTATTGGTTCACGGACCAGCGGCTTCAGCTCACCGGCATCGCCACTGTCGCCACAGCCCTCCTGTTTCTGCTGCGACAACGCTCGCTCCGTCGTCCCTATATCGCGTTGGATAATTTCAAAGCCGCCAATTTCCGGATCGGTCTCATCCTGATCTTCCTGTTGTATATCTGTCGGGGGAGTATGGGGATCACTTCGGGCTATTTTGCGTCCCTGATGGGCATGGACCCGATCCATATAGGCTATATGCAGATCCCCAACCTGGTTGGCATCATTCTCAGCTCGACCATCGCTGCGCGTCTTATCCTGCTGCGGACATCGCTGCGCGTGACCTGTCTGATCGGCTTCTCGCTGCTGTTGGGTTTTCACCTCTGGATGCGTTTTCTGTTTGTGACGCAAGCCAATGACAGCACCTATATCTTCCCGATGTTCCTGCAGGGGATCGCGGTGGGGATGCTGATGTCCCCGCTGATCATTTTTACGGTCAGCTCGGGTCCGGCAAAAGGGTCGGCCAGCGCTCCTTCGATCGGCGTCTTGTTCCGCTTCCTCGGCTTTTGTACAAGTATCGCTTTGATCAATTTCTTCCAGTTGAAGGACCAGAATAATCACCTCAACCGGTTTCAGGATGCGCTCAGCGATCTGAACCCCATCGTCAGCCAGCGGCTTTCGATCTACCGGTCGGCGCTTATCAGTCGAGGGATGCCTGCCGACAGAGCTGCCGCAGCGGCCAGGGGCCTGGTCAACAGAACGGCCCTAGCACAGGCACAGCTTCGCTATGCGATGGATTACTACACCCTGATCAGTATCCTGATCATTATCGTACTGCTGATCATTGCCAGCTATCCCTATTTCAATAAGACAATGATCAATCTGCGCAACCGGCAGCCGGCGCCGGCGTCTTATTAGCCGGCTTTTACCAGTCCGCTGACATTGGTCAGCACCATCGGCTTCACGCCCTTCTTCGGCGGTGCAGTAACATTCCGCAGATAAAGCCCCTGTACGTCGTCAAACTCCAGCGGCGAACGTTCTTCTTCCTGCAGCACGTGAAAATTCACGTCGCTGATGCGGATGTCTTTTGCGTGCCGGACATACAAACCATAAACAGGGCAGCCGCCAAACATACCCGGTTTCGGATAGTCCTTTTCCTTTTCGGGAAGCGGCCGGCGAACCGTATCCTTTCCCCCACCCTGGTAATAGATATTGATATGGCTTAGCGAAACATCTTCGACCGGGTGACGGGGTATCCCGGCGATAGTACAGGTGTTTTCCGCAACCACATTATAGGCGTTGATATTGCTGATATTGATCCTTCTCAAGGCCCCGACGGCCGCGTTTTTTGGGCCACGCATCCTGGCGCCCAATCGTAAAAAGATCGGATCGGAGATCACATCCTTCATCGCAATATTGTCGATCGTGACGTCTTCCAGCAGGGCCCCGTCAACCGTCTCCAGGTCCAATCCTTCGCAGTATTCAAAGACGCAGTTGGAGATCGTGATGTTTTTAAAACCGCCGTTGGACTCCGTTCCCATCTTGATCCTGCCGGTCGGGGAACGACGATCATCTTTCTTATTCCATGTTTCGCGGTAGGTGCCGTCGAGCAGGCTGCCTTCTTCATATCCGCTGATCTGGCAATTCGTGATGGTCACGTTTTCGGTAGCCCGCGCAGAATCCAACGCATACGTGCTTTTCAGACAGATCGCATCGTCAGTAGGCGAGTTGACCATGCAGTTGGAAACCTTTACATTTTTGCAGCAGTCGATATCCACGCCGTCGCGGTTTGTGTCCATCTTTACATTGTCCAGCGTCAGGTTATCGGTACCCGTAGCCAGGATGGCAAACCAGCCGCCATGTAAAATCGAAATATCCCGGATGATCACGTTGCGGCAGCGGAGCAGCGAAATAGCCTTATTCGCGGACTGTTTGCTTTTGGCGTTTCCGCGGTACAAGCCCTTTCCCCAGATGACTCCCGGACCAGTGATCGAGACGTCGACAAGATCCTCGCCCCAGATAAGACTATTGTGCCAATGGCTATGTCCATAGTCCTGGTAATCGTTGTGAGCTCCCGGCTCTGCTTCGTCGTAGTCGTTGGCTGTATTGACTTCCGCCGCGATGATCGTCGCGCCGGGGTCCATGAGCAGATGGATATGACTCTTCAGCCGGATACTGCCGCAGCGATAGTTGCCAGCAGGAAGATAGATAGTTCCGCCCCCGGTCCTAGCGGCGACATCGATCGCCGCATCGATCGCCTTTGAATCCAAAGCTTCTCCATCCCCTTTCGCGCCAAACGCCCGGACATTATAATATCCGCTGGCTTTCCGTAAAGAGAGATAGTCCATCAGTGCTTCCGGATGATCCGTCTGCATTCCCTGTATGCCCTGTCCCAGCATTTTTTCCCAGACGACGGGCCCTTCCGTATCGCTCTCCACATCCAGCCATACCGCTATTCCCAGCTTGCGTACAGCCTTCAATAAAGTCGTATCATAGACGTTGTCCAATACGGCAATCTTCTTCTGCTGCAGGAATTGCACCGCCTGCCCGGGAGTATGCACGTCATCGGGCAGACTCGTCATCAAGGGCATATCCGGCGCGGCCTGCTGCCACTGACCATATTGTTCAGGTTTATTCAGATAGACCACGATCTGCCTTTCCATCCCGGCCTCGACGATCTGCTTCCAGGTCTGCGCCACATTCGCCTCCTTAAAGTCGAGGTAAATATTGACACGCCCTTTGCAGATCCTAAGCACGTCTTTAAACTCCGGTATATGGTACCCGCCGGGTATGACCAGCTGCCTGATCTGCGCCAGCGTCAGCTCCGACACCTTTCCCTGACTGCCCGTCATTCGGCCGACGGAGGCATCATGACTTAAAACAAGAAACCCGTCCTTTGTCGTCCTTAGATCGATCTCTACGTAGTCGACCCCATGCAGGATCGCGTCTTCTATCGCCGCCATTGTATTTTCCGGCACGTGCGTGTGGTCTCCCCGATGGGCAATGACCACAAAAGGATGCCGGGATGCAGGCAATTGCCCACTAACAAAGCTGCAGATCCCGGACATCACAATAAAAAAAAATAAATACTTCATATTAATATCGATGCGCTGCTTTCAGCAGCAGTTTCCTTCCCCGCTGGATAGTACTATTGAAATTGTAGCTGATCGTCAGTCTGTAGTTGCGGGTTTGAGTCGTGCTATAATTTTCGAGATTGAAATTGCTTCCATAGGTATGCGTCGTCGTACGCTGCTGGACAAATGGATCAGAAACATTCAAGGTAAGGATCAGCTTCTTCTGCCAGAACTTGTGCTGTATACCGATATTCATATTAACCGTAGCCGTGGAAACGCCTTGTGGATTTCCGTTTCGGTTATACAGACAGGACAAACTGAAGTTCCACACTTTTACGGGCGAATAGTTCAGGTTGATATTGGTATAGAAAGAACCGTTGTTCTGATAGTGGTTTACAGATTTGTCATAGGCGCCGTAAGTGCTGTAGATATAATTTACGCCTACGTTGGCCTTCAGCGCCGGAGAAAAAGTATAGCCGGACCAGGTACCCGTAGAATACTCGTTACGGCTGCTGATATTCTCGTAGGTCGTATTGGTCACACCATTGCTTTCCAGCGTCGTAATGGTCGTATAAATGTCCTGTACTTTGTTAAAACCGATGCTGTAATTAAAGTAGTAGTTATTGCTGCTCTTTCCGGCATGAAGGTCGAACTCATGCGTGAGTGTCGGCGTTAAGTTTGGATTACCAAATTTCAGGTTATATGGATCAGAATAATCGATCGTCGGGTTCATTTCGTCCAGACCCGGCCGGCGGATAGCCCGGCGATAGACAAGGGTCAGCTGCCATTGATTGTCCCATGTCTTGTTGATATTGCCGAAGGGCAGCCAGTTCCAGTATTTATTCCGGGTCGTCTGATCGGTGTTGTAGAGATCGAAGCGGACAAGGGTTCTGCTTAAAGCCGTCCCTGCGGTCATCGTCAGGCCATGTCCGAGGGTCTGACGGACCGACGCCCGCAGATTTGTTTTTGTCTGCAAAAAATTCAGATCGCTGCTCAGCGCATCGCTGACGACAAACTGGTCGCTCGACTTATCCAGGAAGCTGGTCAGCGACAACACGTCGTTGCTGCTGGAAGTATAATACCCGCCAAGCGACAGGAGGGTCTGCGCGTCCTTATTCAGCGGCTTGTCATAGCTGAACCGGAACTCATATCCATTGATCCTGCTGACCTGGTGTTGATGCTGCGTGGAATCCTGTCCCGAAAAGCTATGGTCCGGATCCAGATACTGCTGATAATAGGTCCAGTCGTTGTGATTGTTGCTATAGCTGTAAGAGCCTTGTACTTCCAGCACTTCCTCCGGTTGACGCCCATGATGCCGGAAGCTGAGGTTGCCGTTGGGGTTAAAATCATAGCCGTTGTCGCGGGCTTGTCGGCTGCTAAGGCCATAGTCCAGCCCCTGGCTGCTCACAGAAGTATAGTCGGTTGCCGAACGATTGTCAAAGTTGTTGCGGTTCACCTGTATGACCATGTTAAAGGAGTTCTTCTTGTCAAGGTCATAGTCTACGCTCAATCGTCCGTTTGGCCGGTTGCTCTTATTGATATAACTGTTGTTCTTGTTCAGAAAGTTGGTAGAGTCGGTATAAAGATTCTCCCGATGCGACCAGCCGCTACCCTTGTATTGAGTATAGCCATCGCTGCCGCTCAGGTTGATCGCCAGCTTATGGTCTCGATAACTGATATTGCCGTTGCCGCCATACTCGCCCCGGGTGCCGCCATAGGTGCTGATCCTGCCGCCGATGCCGATCTTTCCTTTGCGGGTGACGATATTGATCACACCGCCTTCTTCATTGGCATATTCCGGCGGAGGGTTGGTCATCACTTCGATCTTTTCGATCATATTGCCGGGCAGCGCATCCAGAAAGTCCTGCAGCTGCTGCGCGTTGAGGTTGACGGGCTTTTCGTCGATCAGCACCACCGGTGTCTTGCCGCGTACGATCAGGTTACCATTCGCATCTGTTGCCACGAGCGGCACATTCCTCAAAAGTTCGTTGGCGCTGGCTCCCGCGCTCAAGGGCGACTCGGCGGCGTTGAAGGTCAGGTTACCGCCCTTGCTTTGTACCAGCGGCTTTTCTGCATAAACGACGACCGCATCCATATCGGCGCTTTTCTGAACCAGCTTCAGGTCGTTGAGGCTGAAGTCGCTGCGGCCGGCCCTTACGCGGATACTATCGATCGACAGGTTGTTATAACCAATGGCAGATATGCGAAGCCGATAGACGCCATAAGCCAGGTTATTAAAAGAAAACGAACCCTCGGGCGAACTGGCCATCGACTGCCCTTTCGAAGGATCGGTCAGACCGATCAGCGTGACCGTAGCATCCGCAACAGGCTTGCCGTTCTGTTGGTCGACGATGTTGCCAGCCACCGTGCCGGCGGCGGTTTTTTGAGCAAAGGAAGTGAATACGGATAGAAAAAAAGCAATAACAAACAATAGCCGGTTCATTGGGGGAAAGAGGTTATAGGGTGATCAATAGGTGGGCCGATGATGCCGAAATAACGGGCCATCCAGTAGGGTAGCAGATAGACGTCTCCCCCGCCCAGTTCGGCGTTGCCGTCTACGCCAGTCTCATCCAGTTCAAAAAGGTTTCGGTTGTGTTTGTTCTGCGGCCGCTCGTCCGGAGGCAGCACTTCGTTTGTCCACTGATGCCGGTTGTTCTTTGGCAGGAAGACAAGGTCCTTGCGGTCGCTGTTACGGATGGGCCAGGTGATCAGATCCAGCGGCATCCGCTGCAGCTCCTCTATCGCCGGAGCCTGGTCAAAGTCAGCAGCCCCGGTGAGGACGCCATAACTGATATTCCACAACGCATCTTTTGCGGGTCGTTTGAAATTCCAATGGTCTTTTATCGCCTCTCCGTACTTTGACTGCAAAGCCTTATCCAGTGCATACGGATAGAGTCCCCAGTAGCCGAGGAAGTACATTTCATCGTCAGAATTATTCCATCCGCCGGACAACTCCTGGCTCCATCTGTCAGCGGTGGCGGGCGCCGGTCCTATCTGTGCGACAGGACGGCAGAGGTTTTGCAGGTAATGTTCTTTGTAAAGGAGCTCCTCCGCCTTTTGCATATATTTTTCCTTGCCGGCAAAATGATAAGCAGTCTGGAGATAGCTGATGATATTGGAAGAATAAAGCTTTTTGTCTCCTACCATGTCTGGGAAGCGGTTCACGTATTCGGGTCCCCACAGCCCCCACAAGGTGGGCCGGCCGTCCACATCGATCAGCTTTAAGCCGTTGTCGACGATATAACCAACCAGCGCGTCGATCAACTGGATCGCCTGTTGACGGATCGTTTCTTCATCGGAATATTGTGCGACCATCGTCAGGGCAAAGAGCTGCCCATCGGCCTGGTCGCTGCTGGCAGAACCACGCCAGTCCCATCCGGAGTCGGGTGAATGATGCCAGCTGCTCTGGGTATGGTCATAGCCCGGATACCAATAGGCTTCCACGTTTTTGCGGATCTCGTCGTGAAAAACTACGACACCTTTGCGTTCGATACAACGGCCAAACAGGCCCCGAACGCCGGAAAGAGTAAACAGCCGTTCCATTGCTTCAAACGACTCCTTATAATTTTGCCTGGCTTCCGCCTCTCCCGTTGTCCGATAGCGAAACAACTCGGCGGCCATATACATCGAAGTCCAAAGATTGTCGCTGTCGTGCGGAGCCGTTTCAGCTGTATTGACAGCTCCCTTTTCCAGGCGGGAGTAATCGCTGTAGTGCCCGTAACGGATATGACGTTGACGCACGATCTGCTCATAATAGTCTGCCTTCCGGCCAAGCGTCATCCACTCAAACCCAATCCGTGCCAGGCCCTTTTCTGTCAACACAAGAACGCTGCTGTCTGGTCCGGCACCGAGATCGATAACCTTATTGGCTGGCAGCCAGCGCTCGGATGCAAAGTAATCAAAGCCACCATCCTCTTTTAATTGGAAGGCGCCTTGCGTCGATCCAAACCACCACTGCCCGCCGATTCGTTTGATCACGGAGATATCCGTTGCCGGCAGCTTACGATGCCAGCCGCCTATGGGCTTATAAGTAGAAAAATTCAGTTCGATGTATCCATCGTGACTTCCTACCAGCAGCTGCTTATCGGAAACCGCTACGGTCCTCAGTCCCCGACCGGAAAAAACCGTCTGTATCTTTTTGGTCACCGGGGAAAAGAAAGCCAGCGAACGGTCCGACAACAGCCAGTATCTGCTGCGCTGCGGCTCATAAACGATGGACAGCCATTCCGTGGGAGGCTCGCCGTGCACACCCGAAGCCGAAGCGCTTCGTCCTGTTGGCGCGGATGCGCCGCCAATGGCGCCTCTCCAGAGGATCGTGTCGCCGATCAGTTCCAGCTGACGCCCATCCGAGATCAGGAACTGGCGGTCTGCCCCTGCTGCGATCAACTTCGCTTCCCGCATCCCATGTCGGGTAAAGAGCTTGCCCGCCCAGGCGTTGCTAAACACCGCCTTGTCATCCATATAGATCAACTGGCGCTCAGACATACAGACGGCGGTGATCTTCCTGTCGGGCAATGCGCGATAGACGCGATCCTTATACAGGCGGCCCGGATACAAAAGACGACCGTTGTAAGGCCTTAACACGCCGCTGTCCGACAATACCTGTATAACGTTGTTGCGATCGCTGATCACTGTTTTGAAACCCGCGGGCATCGTTGCGCCATCATGGGCAGCGGGAATATATTTTATACTGAAACGCTGCCGGTAGGCTTTGTCCGTCCAGGATGTCTTTTTCACCGAAGCAAAAGGCCCTGCAGCGGCCTCAGGCTGCTGCCGGGCAACCTCGGCCTGCTGTGTCGCAACCGGCGCGCTGATCACTTTCAGATATCTTCCCAACCAATAAGGCAGCAGCCAGATATCCCCCGCGCTTTGCTCGTTGCTGCCATGACTATTCCGGTCGAGGTCAAAACGATTAGCATTATGTTTTCGGATCGGGACTTCATCCGGCGGCAGTACTTCTTTTGTCTCCTGTCTTCTAAAACCATCGGGCAGCAGCTCGATGTCTTTCCGCTGACTGTTGTGGACACCCCAGTCGATCATGTCCAGGGGGATTCTTTTAAGATACCAGACGGCTGCATCCAGATCAAAATCATGAACCCCTGTCATCGCGGTAAACAGATCCCAGGCCCCTTCTTTTTCGGGCCGCTCCATCTGCCAGTGGTCGAGGATCGCAGACTTGTATAAAGTTTTAAGACTATCATTAAAGGCATAACGATACAAACCCCAATAGCCCAGGAAATACATTTCGTCATCCGAATGGTTCCAGTGTTCCGAAAGCCGCCGGCTCAGGTCGTCAGCATCTGCAGGCGCGGTACCGATATCTTTCATCGGACGCATCAGGTTCTCGAGGTAACCGTATTTATTCATCAGCTCGAACGCCTTGTCTCTGAACATCGGTTTACCGGTAAAATGATAGGCTGTCTGCAGCATCCCGATGATATTCGAGGAATTGATCTTACGGTCTCCTACCATTACCGGGCGGGCATTCACATATTCCGGGTTCCAGCGGCCCCAGGTCGTCGGTTTCCCGTTCCAGTCGACCAGGTAAAGGTCGTGTTCTACGATATGCGTCATCAGCGCATCCAGCAAATGGATCGCCTTGTTTTTAAGCGTGGTGTCGTCTACGATCTCCGCAATCACGCCATAGACAAAGACATGACCGATCGCTTCGTCGCTGCTGGTCGTAGACTTCCAATCCCATTCAGGGTCGGCGGCGCGTTTCCAGACCATCGTATCGGCAGATGCGTATCCCCTGCGTTCAAAAGACCGGGAGGGAAAACCCGTCATCGAATTGATCGTATAGAGTCTTTCCATCGCGTCCAGCGACTCCCGGATATTCTGCAGGGCTTCCGGATCATGCGTCGCCGCATAGCGGAAAGCCTCACCTCCCAGATACATGGAGGTCCAGAGTCCGTCGTTGTCCGAATCGGACATGCTGCCCGTCGACAGGTCTCCATCCTTCATCCGAACCAGTTCAGAGTTAAAGCCAAGCCGCACGTGTCTTTCGCGCATCTCCTGCTCATAATACATGGCCTTATCGTATAGCGTGACCGAATCAAAATGTATCTCGCCGAGACCTTTGTCGGTAAGAACCAGTACGGTGTTGGAAGGTCCGGCAGCAATATCCGTGACCTTATCCGAAGGCAGCCAGCGACGTGAAGCAAAGTAGTCGAACTTGTTGTCGTCGCGCAGCACAAAGGCGCCTTGCGTCGATCCAAACCAAATCTTGCCGCCAATCCTGCGGATAACGGTAATATCGGTACAGGGCAGACGCCGGAAGACGTCTCCGATAACAAGTCCCGAGGCGCCATCCAGTACAAAATAGCCGTCGTGGGTACCCACCAGGATCAGGTCGCTGCTTTCTGCCGGATCCATACAGGTAAATCCCTTTCCCCGATAGACGACACGCAGGCCGCCATTTCCGGGCGCAAAGATCGATACCGAGTTTTCTCCCAACACCCAGAAGCTGCCATTGCGCCGGTTAAAGCGGATATCGAGAATCTGGTCCCCGGATTGTCCCTGCCAGAGCAGGGAAGAGTCTTTCCGGTATTCCAGCGTATGTCCGTCGGAAAGCAGGAATGAGAAATTGTCGCCGCCCGCAAGTAAAACAACACCCGGAAGTTTATGCGGGACAAGGACCTTGCCTGCCCAGGCATTGCTAAAAAGCATTTTGTCATCGGCATAGATCAGTTGTCTGTTGTACAAACCGATACTGCCGATCTTTTTGTCGCGCATGGCCTGATAGGTCTGGTCTGGTGTCAGCTCGCCGGGGTAAAGAAAAGCGCCGCCGGAAGGACGCAGCAGCCCTTCGGAAGAAAGGATCTCCACCACCCCGTTGCGATCGCTGACGACTCTTTGCAATTGGATCGTCTTTGGATCTTTTACCCGAAGCCGCTCGTATCTGACGCTATAGTCCTGCGAATAGGCGCTGTCGATATAGACAGGCTGGCCTGACTGCGCAACTGCGCTCCCCAGGAGACAGAAAGAAAGTACGCAAAGCATTAATGATTTCATGTCCTGTTATATTTTGAGGAAGATCTTTTTTTGATATAAGCCCCAGATGGGGAGAAAACAGAGGCCGCAGAAGAAGAGAGCCCACAGCAGGGACAGCAGTTCGGGCGACCAGCCCGAATTCAGCGCCTGCCCCATCAGCCATTCATTGAGGCAGAACCCGGTCTGCCTGTTCCCCCAGCGGGCGGTGAGCAGGTCGCCCAACACTTCTGCTGCGAGGTAAGCGGCTATTGCGTTCGAGCCAAAGATCCTGGCCCAGCCCAATCCCTTGTTATAGCCCAGCAGATCGACGATATAGTATAAAGAGGCCAGGATCATGCAATCGATGCCGCCTACATAGAGTACAAAGGTGCTGGTCCAGAGATTTTTGTTCAAAGGGAAGAAGGCGCTCCAGCCACAAGCCGCGACAAACGCCGCAAAACCCGTCACGAAAAACAGAATGATCTTTCGTTCTGCCGTCTTCTCGCTAAGCAACAGCTGCCCCGTCAGCAGCCCTCCCATTCCGCTGACGATCGCGGGAAAGGTGCTCAAAATTCCTTCCGGGTCCCAGCTCCCCTGCCAAAGACGGCCTGGGATAACGATCCTGTCCAGCCAGGCCGCCCAGTTCCTGCCCGGTTCCATGATAGGATAGCCATAACCCGGAACGGGCGCCAGCTTTATCAATAAAAAATAGCCGATCAGAATAAACAGCGCGATCATTATCTGTGTCCTCCAGCGGGTATATAAAAAGAGCGGCACGCAGCAGGCGTATACGATGGCGAGACGCTGTAACACGCCTGGCAGCCGGTAATGAGAAAGGTCGAAATAAGGCAGTACGCTCAGCAGCACGCCCAGGGCAAATAAGAGGACGGCTCTTCTCAGCGTCCTGGCGATCATGATGCGCGTAGAGACGCCTTTCAAACGCTGCCGGGAATAAGACAGCGCGATGGAAACGCCCATGATAAATACAAAAGAAGGAAATACAAAGTCGGTCGGGGTAATGCCATTCCATCTCGCATGTTCGAGAGGAGCATAGACATGATCTTCGAGGCCGGGGTTGTTGACCGTGATCATCAAAGCGATGGTCATTCCCCTGAAGATATCCAATGAGAGCAGTCTTGCCCCCTTTTCGGAGACAGGAGCCTGAATTTTCTGCATGCAAAAGAGTTTATGGCTTTCAAATCGCCGGCGTCGGACCGGCATCGCAATCAGAAGGCAAAGAGCCGGTCCCTATAGCAACTGATACTATAAGGACCGGTGATCTTTCTATGTACTAGTAGGGCTCATTGGTTCCTTGTAAAAGCCAGGTCCTGGACCAGGCGCTGTTGTTGCCATCCGTGCCGATAAAGCTGGTAGGCACCAGTTTGGCGATGGCAGCAGCAGAATTCGCAGGGTTATTCTGCAGCTCTGTGTTGTAATAAGCGTAACGCAGAGGAAGAGCGCCTCTGTAAGAAGCCCAGCCTATCGTCAGAGCGGGATAACCCGTCCGGCGCCAGTCCATATACGCTTCGTTACAAGCCTGCCAGGCGGCGATCCATTTCTGCTCGATAATCTGCTGCAAGGTTCCATTGTAGGCAACCGCAGACTGAGCAATATAATCGTTGTAGCTCTTTACGCAGCCGTAGTATTTGTTGACATCGGACTGATAGGCGCTGAACACGGTCCAGGTATCGAAAGAAGCCTGGATACCGGCATAGTACCAGCTGGCCGCGGACTGACCGACATTCCAGCCTTTCTGTGCCGCCTCAGCCAGGTCGAAGCAGACTTCGGCATAGGAAACCATACGGGCCTTCAACAGCGCGCCGCTGGGTTTGTCGTAGATATCTTCGCGCAGATAGGATACATAGTTGCTGTTCGAGTTGGCCTGGGTACCGGAACCATTGATATTGTAGGTCCAGTCATTGTTGCTGTAAGCAGGAGGAACGCCTACGTACACAGAAGACGTATCGTACAGCGTATAGATGCTGGAAGCAACAGCGCCATAAGGCCGGTCCGTCAGGTAGGTAGCGGGATCGAATTGCTTATACTTGCCAGCTGTAGCAGCGGCAGGGTTCAGGTAACGGACATTGCTGATCACCGTCGTCAGCGTCGAGTCATCACCCGCGTTGAATTTGGAAGCATCCACAACCGTAGGAGTAACAATCGGCTGCGCCATGATCACGATACGAGGGTCTTTCAGCTCCTTCATCTTCATGACCATTGTGCCGGACATTTTATTTCTGTTGAAATAGGTCTGGGTCTGGTAAGAAGAGTTGAACTGATAAGAAGAATTGTTGTCCGTACCGGGATAGGCCATCGCCCAGTCATCCGAAGTGCTGGAGAAAACACTGTCGGCAACCGCTTCTACATTCGCCTGCTCGTCCATTTTGGAGGAAAGGCGCATATAGTAACGCAGCAGCAGGGAATAAGCCAGTTTTCGCCATTTGCCGGGATCGCCGCCATAGAAGACGTCGCTGCTTTCGGTGACCGATGTGATCTCGTGATGGTCTGCTTCTGTTCCCTGCAGGTAAGGAATAGCCGCCTTCAGGTCGGCGATAACGCCGTTGTAGATGCTTTCCTGACTATCAAATGCGGGATATTCATTGGCGGCCCCGTCCTGGTCACCTTTTAGCGCCATGCTGTCCGGCGCATCACCCCAGAAATCGGCGATGTTGCCGAAGTTGAAGGCACGCATGATCAATGCGACGCCTTGGTGGAACTTCCAGCCATCGGCCGTTGCCTTTGTCAGCAGCAGCTTGTTATTTAACAGGATCGAATAGTTGCCGGTCCAGTCGTTGGTCGTCCATTCATTATCGCTGAATACCCCGTTAAAAGCATCCTGTGCCGACTCCTGCATCACGCCGGAGATATTCCCGCTGCCCAGGTTGCCATACCAGGCAGCAGTATTCGTCAGAATCCCAGCCATCAGGTAATCAGGCGCGGCCTCATCCGCCGTAATAGCGTTTGGATTGCTATTGAGAGCGGAGAACTTCTTACAGGCCCCCGTCGTAAGTAAGAGACCGAAAACGCCTGCTAATCCAAAATATCTTTTCGCGCTTTTCATCTTGAAATGTTTAATATTTTTATTGTTTGCCCATTTTTAGAAACGGGCCGTCAGCTTAACGCCCATCGGAATAGACCAGGGAGTAATGTTGTACCGCTCGATGCCCTGGCGAAACTGTGAGCCATTGCCCTGCGCGCTGCCTTCCAGCTCATAAGCCGTCTCCGGATCGATACCGGCCTTAGCCTTTGTCCAAAGGATGACGTTACGGGTATAGATACCCAGAGACAAGCCCTGCATCTTCAGCGAAGCAGCCCATGCCTTAGGCAGTCCCGCAGTGATCGTAAGTTCACGCAGCTTGATATAGGAAGCATCGAACATGCTCATACGGGCGTAACGCCAGCTGGAAGTAACGGCATCTTCATAGTTGTCGAGCTTGGTAGTCGACAGGTCACCGAGGTTCTCGATATAGCCGCCATTGCCGTCGCTGTAAACACCGGGGATAAAGGCGCCGTCAGGGAAGGAAACACCTGGGTTATCTGTATAGTCAAATCCACCCTTTGCTGCATTGGGGCCGCCAACCAGATGGAATTGCTGCAGACCGCCGAACTTGATGAACTTATTCGGATTCGATTTCAGATAAGCGGGGATATCGTTCCTGGCGCTGGCCGGGATCGGGATACCCATGTTCTCCTGGCGACGCATCGCAGCATCCGACTGCATATAGCGATAGGTCTGAGAGAAGAAGGTACCACCCAAGCGCATATCGAAGCTGGCTGTCAGTGTAATCATCTTCCAGGATACAGACGTCTGCATACCCATCAGCAGTTTGGGATTGAAGTTCCCAACCACCTGTTTGTGGTTGAAATCCCCGTTTCCAATACGCTGCAGCATGCCGCTGTTGTCCAGTAGAGGATAACCATAGTAAGGAGAGCTCTTGTCCGTAACCGTTGCCACCTGGTTGTCCCAAAGCTGACCGATCTTACCATCGCTGATTACGGCAGATCCGTCAGCATGGTATTGGTTGGGGATGGCCTGCCCCTTCGCATAAGTCCAGGAGCCGCTGTTCCCGTCCTGCCAGAAGGAGTAATAAGGCACGCCGGAAGTGAGCGACAAAATATAGCTGTTGTTCTTTGTGTAGTTGACGGTCATATCCCACTTCCAGTCACCGGACTGGATGATCGTACCGCCGATAGACAGTTCGATACCCTGGCTGCGGACCAGACCGGCATTGATCTGTCTGCCCGAATAACCGTCCGAGGTCGGGGTACTGATCGACAGGATCTGATTGCGGTTATCGCTGCGATAAACCGTTCCTTCAAGTCTCAGCCGGTTCTTTAACATACCCACTTCCAGACCCAGTTCTGTAGAAGTAGCCTGTTCGGGCTTAAGACCGGGGTTCTTCAGGGTGGTAGACAAAGACTGTGTCGTCGTACCGCCATAGCTGCCGATACCAACGGTACCATAAAGATTGTAAGGATCCGTATCCTTCCCTACTCTTGCCCAGCCGCCGCGCAGCTTGACGATGTCAAACGCCGATCCAAAGTTGATCAGCTTGTTCAGCAGCAAGCTCAACGAAGCAGAAGGATAGAAGTAAGAGTTGTTGGCGGAGGGCAAAGTGCTCGACCAGTCGTTTCTGCCTGTCAGATCCAAGTAGGCCAGGTCCTTATAACCAAGAGAAGCCATCCCATACGCACTGTTGACCTCCTTTTGAGAAAGCGAGTTGACGCTTCTCAGGTTGGCCTGGGAAATATTGGAGACGTTGAAAAATTCAGGAGCGATGATACCTGCCCCGGATGCGCTGTACACCTGCTGATCCGTAGACTTTGCATACTGCAGGTTACCGCCGGCGGAGACGGACAGATCCAGATCATTCGCAAACCGTGTCTTATACGTTGCCAGGAAGTCCGTATTGCTTTCCGTATTGAAGATGCTTTCCAACGCATAGAAGCCATTCAGCTCGTCATTATAACTCTTAGAGACCTTTGTCTCGCGGTTCTCGTAATACAGATCCTGTGAATACCGGATGAAGGCGCTGAAGTGCGGAGAAAATTCATAACTGGCCTTGATGTTTCCGAAGATACGGTTACGAAGATAGCTGTTGCGGTCCTGATGGAGCGTAAACCAGGGGTTGTTGTTGCCTTCGGTTGCCTGATCGGGGACAGTAAGATCGTTGTCCACACCAACAGGAGGAAGAGCTTTTTTCTGCTGGATGCCAGGTGTCAGCCAGTAATTCCTCATCTGGCGGATGTCAACGCTGGGGGATGTATAAGCCACGTCTTTCAATACCCCGTCGTTTCCGTTGATGATGTTGTCGGAACCCGAACGGGTGTAGTTGATCGAAGAAGAGATCCTGAATGCGTCGCTCAGCTTATGCTCGATATTCAACGCCAGGTTATGACGCGAAACACCGGAGGTCGGGATGATTCCCCTGTTGGCCGTGTTCGTATAAGACAGGCGGTAGTTGTCCCTGTCAGTTGCATTTTCGATGGAAATGCTGTTGATCGACGTGATACCCGTCTGAACAAAGTTCCTGAGGTTGTTATGGCTGACCATTTCTTCCGGAACATAGTTGCCGGAGGCATCCATCGGGCTGTTCCACTGAATGGCCTTAAAACCCTGGTTCAATGGAGTTCCAAAACGGTAAGTGTTCGTTCCGGCCAGATCCACCAGCACGCCATTCAGACTGTTGTAAGGATTGGGAGTCGTATAAGGATCGGTACCAACCGTATAGTCCTGGTTGGTGGGCAGATACTTATAAGGAACGTCGAACTCCGTGCTGCTGTTGACCGTAACGCCAAGACCTTTTGAGCGTTTGCCCGACTTGGTGGTGATCAGGACAACGCCGTTGCCTGCGCGGGAGCCGTAGAGGGCTGCAGCGCTGGGGCCTTTCAGGATAGACACGCTTTCGATATCGTTGGGGTTGAGATCAGAGATCGCGTTACCATAATCGATATCATTATTATCCCCTTTATTGGTACCGATATTGCTCAGCGAGTTCTTCACCGGAACGCCGTCGATCACAAACAAAGGCTGGTTGTCGCTATTGAGCGAGCGGATACCGCGGATCACCATGCTGACGGAAGAGTTGGGGTTGTTGCCGGTTGCGCTGATCGTTACGCCGGACACCTTACCAGCCATCCCGTTGAGTACGTTGGTCTGGCTGACCTTGTTGACGTCGTCGCCTTTGATCTCGCCGACAGAGTAACCCAGGGAGCGCTTTGTACGCGTGATACCGAGGGCCGTTACGACAACACCTGCCATCTCCTGCGTCTTACCGCCTTCCATATTGACAGAAATGCTGCTTTGGCCGTTGAGGGGAACTTCGATGGTCTTGTAGCCTACATAAGAGAAGACCAGAATGGCTTTGGGGCCTGATACTTTGAGAGAGAAATTTCCTTGTGCATCCGTAGTCGTGGCCTTTGATTTACCCTTTTCGAATACGGTTACGCCCGACATGGGGCCATTATTGTCAGATACCTTTCCTTTAACGATCTCGTCGCCGGGCTGAAATTCTTTTTTTTTCGAAGCCTTATTTACAGAGTTGGAAAGTGTGATGACATATACATTGTTGACCTTTTCGTAAGTCAATCCTGCCGGCGTCAGTACCGTGGACAGCGCCTTTTCCGGATCCGGCTCCCTTTTTCTGTCAGGGTCGGCAAAGACGACGATAGTGCTCTTCAGAGAATCAACCTGATAGCTGAAATAGATACCATACTCCCGCTGGATCTGTCGCATAAAGGTTTCCAGCGGCATCGTCTGCTGGTCACCGATCGGAGGGGTAGTGGAGACGTGTGCGGCAGGCCTTGGATAACTGGCAGCCATATCTTGCGCCATAGCCGGTCCTGAAGCTGCAATTGCAAGGAATAGCAGTCCCATCGGCCTTTTAAAGGCCGTAGGAAGAAACATCTTCTTACTCATTTTTGAATTTTAGGCAGTGGTTACTCGATGGTCAGCCGATTGCCGGACACCACCATCTTTACATGAAGCGTTTGTTCAAGGACAGGTATCAATTTTTGTAAAGACCCAACTGCAATGACTGCATTGATGCTGAGTTTTTTACTTCTTTCGTTATGGAAAACAATCTCCGTTCCATAGTATTCGCCCAGCAATTTTGCGATCTCTTCTAAAGACGTATGCCGAAAGTTCCATTGGCCATCCGTCCAGGCTGAGTATAATAAGGTATTTGTAACAGAAGAAACCAACACTCCTTTTTGTTCGTCCAGTCTCACTTTGTCACCAGGCAGCAGATACACCGGATGGGCAGCACCCTTGCTGACTTTGACCTTACCGCTGACCAGTGTCACTTCGGTTTCCGGCGTACGGGCATCGACATTTAATTCTGTCCCCAATACGGTAACATCGAGTGATCGGGCATGCACCACGAAGCGTCTGATAGCAGCGTCTTTCTTTATCCGGAAGAACGCGTTGCCTTTCAGCGTAACGGTCCTGCTTTCCGTGTAAGAAAGGTCCGATGGATATTCAAGAGAGGAATTTGCGTTTAGAATGACTTCTGAACTGTCCGGCAGGAGGATCTTTTTCATCTCGCCGGCGCCCGTTCTTACAGCCAGTAAGGTCTTACCGGCGCTCTTTCCCGGTACGCGCGACATCATATAAATCCCGGCGGCAGCGATCACGATCGAAGCTGCAGCCATCCACTGCCAGCTGAGCTTTCTTACCGGCATCCGACTTTGTCCTTCCAGATTCAACTGCTGAAAGATCTGATCCTTGAGCACAGATTTCTCTTTGACACTCAACTTGCGGAAACCATTCCTGTGAAAAAAACGCATCATCGATATATTAGAGATCAGAAGGGAAATTCAATACTCAGAAAATACAGGATTTTTTTACTCCTTAATGTATTACCACCAAAACGCCGGGGAGGAACAGCAGCAAAAGCATAATGCTGCGCAGATGGCGGATGGTTCGGAAGGCAAGATTATTGACAGACTGGTAGTTCATACTGAGCTTGTCAGCGATCTGTTCATAACTCAATCCTTCATAATAATGGAGACGCAGGATCAGCTTCTGACGTGTGGTAAGACGGGACAAGGCATAACTCAGCCGGGCATTCAGCTCATTGTCGCCCTCAGTGGTGATCATGCTGTCTTCTTTATTGCTGTCCAGATAGAGGAGATCGTCTACGATCGGGAAATGTCGGTTAGGCTGTTCTTTTTTAAGCTTCTTGAGAAGAATACTTCTTAAAACCTTGGTAAGATAAGCGAGGGGATATTGTATGTCTCCGATGGAATGGCGATAATGCCATAATTCAATAAAGACCTCCTGCAGGGCGTCCTTTGCCAGTTCGCGGTCGTCTGTATACGCAGAAGCTGCGAGGAACAGCCGGTCGACAAAGGCGTCGTATAATTCGCCGAGTGCAGCCGGGTCGCCGTCCTTTAAACGCGCCCAGCAGTCAGGGGCAACAAAGGGGATTTTAGCCTTAACCATCTCAGAAGCAAATTTAACAAAAGCAGTTTTGGTATATGCGCTCCCGCTAAGGGGTTAACGCAAAGTTCATACAGACACGCAATGAGATTATGTTATGCTTCCCGAAAGCAGAAAACATTTGGGTTTTAAGATAGGCAAAAAATCTAATTATTTTGAGTATCTTCTATTGTTTTTTATCTCCTGTTAGTAATGAGAATCCTGACACTGCCTATATTCATCTGCGCTCTTGCCGCTCTGGCCCTGTCTTGCCATACTTCGCCGCCCTCCAGCCCTTCCCTGGCGGTTCGTTGGGATCCTGTCAGCAATGACTATCACATCCTCCCGGCGAGATCGGTCAATCGATTGGCCCTGATCAACAAAGATGGACAATTGCCGGCCAAAGGCTGGCGGGTATATTTCAACAGCAACAGAGCCGTTATCGACAGTATACCGCAGCAAGGCAATCTGCGTATCACGCATGTCAACGGCGATTTGTTTTATTTGTCGCCCGTGGCAGGGGATGCTGCCGGGGCGAGTTCTCTTACGACGGCGACGGCGAGTTCTCCGACGGCGCCTGAGAGCTCTGCTACGGCCGGGGCGAGTTCTCTTACGACGGCGCCTGCAAAAGAATTATATGTTCAGTATACCAGCGCCGACCTCAGCATCAATATTTCCGATGCACCGCTGGGGTTCTACCTGGTTTGGGATACGAAGCCCGACCAGGGTTACGCGATCTCCGATTATACCATCACTCCCGTTGCTGACGACAGTCTGCGTCTGCTAACGCCGCAAATGATCTACACGCAAAATGCTGTAATAAAAGAACTGCCTTCATCGGCGCTGCCCGATATCTTTCCAACACCGGTCTCCTGTAAACGAACGGGGCTGACACTCCATTATAATAGTCAGGGAGCGGCAAATTATGATCCGGCATTTACAGCAGAAGGAGAATATCTCTCGGGGCTGCAGCTGCATCTTCCGATAAGCCTCGAAAAAAAAGCGCTGGACACCGGCGCTTATGAATTGACGATCGACACGACGCATATCCGCATTGCCGCCGCCTCCGGCGAAGGCATCTTTTATGGTATCCAGTCCCTGCTCAGTCTTCTCCATGCGCCGGACTTCAAACCCGGCATCTTACCCGGCCTTGAAGTAAAGGATTATCCGCGCTTTCGCTGGCGTGGTTTCATGATCGACGTCGCCAGACATTTCCGAGATCCAAAAGAGATCCGACGCATACTGGATCTGATGGCGCTTTATAAAATGAACGTCCTCCATTTCCATCTGACCGACGACGAAGGCTGGCGGCTGCAGATACCCGGTCTGCCCGAACTGACCAGCACCTCGTTACCGCCTTCTTTTGGCTCGGGCCCCGTCGGTGATAAAGGTTTTTACAGCCGGCAGGAGTTTATCGACCTGCTGCGTTATGCTGGTGTCCGGCATATCCAGGTCATCCCCGAAATTGAAAGTCCTGGTCACGCCCGCGCGGCGATAAAGGCCATGGACGCCCGTTACGAGGCGTTTAAACGAAGCGGACGATACGACAGCGCCACTTACTATCTGCTGCGGGATACGCTCGATACCTCGCACTACGAAAGCGCACAGCTTTGGCACGACAACGTCATCTGCCCCGCCCTGCCCTCGACCTATCGGTTTATGCAAAAAGTCATCGACGAAGTGGCGGGGATGTATACGGAAGCTGGCGTGCCGCTTACCACCATTCATCTTGGCGGCGACGAAGTCCCCGCCGGCGCCTGGGAAGGTTCTCCTCTCTGTCAGCAGCTGGCCGGGACAAAGGCATCAAAGCCCTTGCGCGCTTATTGCTGGAGCTTCTTTTATCATCGGCTCGACAGCCTGCTTCAGAAGAAAGGGCTGCCGCTCTCCGGCTGGGAAGAAGTAGCAGCGACGGGTATAAAGACGGCGCACCTGCATGTTTGGGACAATACTATCGGCGGCGGTAACGAAGACCTGCCCTATCACCTGGCCAACAATGGTTTTCCTGTCATACTTTCCTGCGTCAGCAATAATTACTACGATCTGGCCTATACCCGATCCTTTGAAGAAAAAGGTTATCACTGGGGAGGCTTCCAGGATATGGACAAGCCCTTCTCCTTTATCCCTTTCGATTACTATCGCAATTCCACTATCGACTACCAGGGACGCCCGATCGATCCTGCCTATTTTAAGGACAAGGAACAGCTTACGAAATCGGGCCAAAAGAATATCCTTGGGATCGAGGGGCTGCTATGGGCAGAAAACCTGCCCAGTAACGAAAGACTCGAATATATGCTGCTGCCAAAACTGCTTGGAACCGCGGAGCGCGCATGGGCACAAGATCCCCAATGGAACAGTTCGGAAGCCTATGACAACAGCTGGAATATCTTCCTCAACGAGCTTGGCCAGAAAGAGTTGCCCAGACTTTCCCGGGCTGGTTATACCTATCGTATCCCGCCTCCCGGCGCGATTGTGCGGGATGGAAAATTGACGGCCAACAGCCCGATGCCGGGCTTGGTCATTCGCTATACCCTCGACGGTTCTTCGCCCACTGTACAAAGTCCATTATACACTCAACCCATTTCTCAAAAAGGAGCGATCCGGTTAAGCG
Organism: Chitinophagales bacterium; assembly: GCA_015654595.1. Taxonomy (GTDB): domain Bacteria; phylum Bacteroidota; class Bacteroidia; order Chitinophagales; family Chitinophagaceae; genus Puia. Next base: position 51,809 of record JAATGQ010000250.1, read on the forward strand.
CCTTCGATACCAAAGGCAATAGCAGCCGGGTCATCACCGTCCAAAACTAACACGCTCAGCGCATGAACCGGAATTATTACATGGTGGGGCTTGTCTTCATCACCTTCTTTGTCATTTCATTTATCACCAATATCCTTGGGGCGCTGATCCCGGATATTCAACATAGCTTCAGGCTGAGCTATGCGATGGTAGCCTTTTTGCCGTTTGCATTCTTTATAGCCTATGGCATCATGTCGGTACCCGCAGGGATGATCATCGAGAAGGCGGGCGAAAAGAAGGCAATGCTTGTGTCCTGGGGCGTTGCCGCTATAGGGGCAGCCCTCCTCAGCTTTTTCGCGGGGTTTACCGTCAGTCTCCTGTCGCTGTTTTTCATCGGCATCGGGATGGCGATGTTACAGGTCGTTATCAATCCTTTATTACGCAGTGCCGGCGGGGAAGAACATTTTGCGTTCAACTCAGTCATGGCGCAGCTGCTCTTTGGATTGGCTTCTTTTATCAGCCCACGCATCTATACGTATATTATCGGCAACTGGCCGAAGGCTGGCGCGGCCGGTTCCGCGGCGGCTCTCAGTTCGGGTTCCGCGGCGGCTCTCGGTTCTGCGGGGGTTGCATCCGGCGGGGTTGGTGCGGCTGGTGCGGCCGGTTCTGCGGGGGTTGCTTCTGGCGGCGTTGGTGCGGCGCCCTCCGGATTGATCGCTCTTCTCCAAAAAGTCACCAATCCCCATTATACCTGGACGGCGCTATACTGGCTCTTTCTCGCTGCCATTGTTCTCATGCTGGTGATCGTGGGGGTCTCGCGTTTTCCGAAGGTCATCCTCAAAGAAGAGGAAAAAGCCGGTACGCGTTCCGTCTATCTCCATCTCATCCAAAACAAAACGGTGCGGCTCTATTTCTTTGGCATCTTTTGCTATGTCGGGGTCGAACAGGGTATCTCCGACTGGATGTCTGAGTTTCTGCATCGTTATCATGGGCATGATACCCTGAGCGATGGCGCCAACGCGGTCAGCTGGTATTGGGGGCTGATGACAGCAGGATGCGCGCTGAATCTGCTCTTACTAAAGCTGATGGACAGCCGTAGGCTGCTGTCCATCTTTACAGGGCTTACGATCATCGTCTTGTGTATCGCGCTCTGGGGACCGGACAAGTACAGCATGCTGGCCTTTCCGGCCCTTGGTTTTACCATTGCACCCCTGTTCTCTGTTATTTTTTCGCTGGCGCTTAATTCGCTGGACGCTCATCACGGTTCTTTCTCGGGCATACTCTGTACCGGCATTGCCGGCGGCGCCGCTGTCCCCTTGCTGATCGGCTGGCTGGCGGATCTTACCGGGCTAAGAGCCGGGATGTGTATCGTACTGCTTTGCCTTGGCTATATCTTTAGTATCGGCATCTGGGCTCGCCCGCTGATCAACAATAAAACCTTATGATGATGGACAAACTATATATGGGCATCGACCTCGGCGGCACCAATGTAAGGGCCGGGCTCGTTGCCAAAGGACAGCTGCTTTCCTCCGCCTCCGTTCGCATTGCAGAACTCCGGACAGAAGGAGAAGTAATCGATCAGATCTGTGCGCTGATCGGATCGATAGGGCTTGAAGACGTCAGCGGCATCGGGATCGGCGTCCCTTCTATCGTCGACCCGGTAAAAGGGATCGTATACGATACTGTTAATATTCCCTCGTGGAAAGAAGTCCATCTCAAAGCTATCTTGGAGGAGCGGTTTGGGGTACCTGTAGCCATTAACAACGATGCCAACTGCTTCGCGCTTGGCGAGCAGCGTCATGGATCAGCCAGGGGTTTCTCCACCATCGTGGGCGTAACGATCGGCACGGGACTTGGTGCGGGTATCGTGATCGAGGGAAGATTATTCAACGGCACAAACTGCGGCGCCGGAGAAGTCGGCAATATCCCCTATCTGGGCAGCACGATCGAAGGTTATGCCAGCGGTCAGTATTTTACTACTTTCCATGGACAGTCCGGGGAATCGCTGCTCGACCTGGCGCTGAAGGACGACGCCGGCGCATTGGCCATCTTCGAAGAATATGGCCTTCATCTGGGCAAGGCATTGTTGACGATCATCTATGCATACGACCCTGAAATGATCGTATTGGGAGGCTCCGTCCGACAGTCCTATCCCTTCTTTGAAAAGAGTATGTGGCGGGCGCTGCAGACTTCTGTTTTTCCGCATGCACTGGCTGGTCTTCGGGTCGAGTGCTCGCGTCTGAAAGACATCGCGCTGATCGGCGCGGCAAGCCTGGTCGAATGATCGCTTTCGCCCTCCGGCCGTGGCCGCCGAAGGTTCCCGCGGGCCCATAAAAAAAAGTCCGCCCCAGCTAAGGAATGGGCTATTACGCGAGATGTCTGCCGTCTATGGGGTTATAGCTGCAGGTAGGGATAAATGTCATTGGTGATAAAAAAACCTTCCCCATGCCATTGTTCATGATTGACGGCAAGAAAATGTTCGATATCGATCAGCGGAATATCCTTTCTGTTCATAATCAAGCCATCCTCCCTGTTTTGAAAAAATTGGCAGATACCATGCAATCTACAATGTTTTACTCGTTCCTTTTTACCATTTTTGTAGTATGCAAACGAATGGACTTACAAAGACCCAGATAACAACCATGACCGTCACCGCAGGGATATGTGTTGCCAATATCTACTACAACCAGCCGCTGCTCCACGATATGGCCAAAAGCCTTGGAACCACCGATGCTAAGATTGGGAATATTGCCGTACTGACACAATCGGGATATGGATTGGGTCTCTTCTTCCTCACGCCCTTAGGCGATAAGCTTCGCCGTAAAAATATTATCCTGACGCTGCAGCTGCTGCTGATTGCGGCGCTGATCGGGCTTGCTTTTGCGTCCCAGCTTTGGATCGCCTGTATCCTGAGCCTGTTGATCGGGATGATGGCCACTGCTGCGCAGGTCATCCTGCCGATGGCGGCGTCTCTCTCTCCAGCCCATCAAAAAGGCAAAATAGTGGGTATCATCTTCACGGGTATCCTCACCGGGATACTGGCCGCGCGGGTATTCAGCGGGTATATCGCCGGCGTCTTCAACTGGCGGTATGTCTATGGTATCGCCGCGGGAATGGTAACGGTCAGCATGATCCTGTCTTTCTTCATCCTGCCCGACCCGGCTTCCACTGCCTTTACCGGTTCCTATGCCAAACTACTCGCCTCGGTGCTGGTACAGGTCAAACGCTTTACTCTTCTACGCCAGACAGCTCTGCTTGGCGCGCTGGTCTTTGGCGCCTTTTGTTCTTTCTGGACAACGCTGACCTTTCACCTTAGCGGAGCGCCCTTTCACTATGGTACCGACAAGATCGGTCTCTTTGGACTGCTGGCGATCGTCAGCGCTTTGCTGGCGCCCGTTTTTGGCAAGCTGGCGGATAAAAGAGCGCCCGAAAGATCACTGATGCTGACCACCGCGCTTATCATCATCGGCGTCGCCTGTCTCCAGGCTTTTCCCGTTGCCCTCTGGGCCCTTGTCGCCGCCGTCTTATTGCTGGATATCGGCGTGCAGGCTTCACAGGTCACCAATGTGGCGCTGATCTATACGCTCGATGAGACGGCGCATAGCCGTATCAATACCGTCTATATGACCTCTTATTTTATCGGAGGCGCGCTGGGGACCTTTGTCGGGGTTCAATGCTGGAATATCGGCGGCTGGCCGCTCGTTACGATACAATTGTTGATCTGGGGGCTGCTTGCTTTTTTGCTGGCCGCCTTTCGATATCAACGGAACAGACGCGCAGGTGCGGTTGCGGGTTAGATGCGGGTATAGGTGCGACTGCGGGATGCGGCTGAGGGGGCGGTCGGGGCTTAGGTTCGCGGGTGTGGTGCGAGTGCGGGCACGACTGCGGCTTAAGGCTGGGGCCTTCGGTTGCGGGTTAGGTTTGGGTACGGCTGTGGCTTAGTTTCCAGCCGGGTCGAAACGGGCTGCGGCTCCTCCTCCCGATAGCAGATTTATGGAATAGAGGCTGGACGCCTTTGCGCGTCCTTCTGTGATCTTTATATCGCCCTTGTCGTCTTCGAGCTTTGTCAGGCGATACGCTCCTTTCCCGAGGAAGGACAACGGAAGCGTAAGCGGCCTGGCGGCCTCTCCATTCAACACAAACAAATACCAGGTCTTGCCGCTCCGCCGCGCAAACACTGCAACCTCCCCTATCCTGCTTTCCGGCAGCACGATCGTCTCATCCCATACCGTAGGCATTGTAGTGATAAAATTGCGGGCCTTGCTTTTGATAAGATCATCGGGGTCCGCAGCAAGACACATAAAAGGCGAGGTAAAGACACCCATCGTAGAGATCTGATGCAGGATCGTTGTGCCCTGGGTCATGTCCTTTCGAAAACTCAAGGGCGTATAATCCGCGTGTCCCGCCAGATATCTCGTAAAAGGCAGGGTCGTATTATGCGAAGGCCAATCCGATTCATTCTCCATCCCCCGGATCGCTTCACGGGATAACTCATTGGGCCAGGTCCTGCTCTCTCCTGTCGGTTTGTTGGCGCCATGAAAATCCAATAGCAGATGCAGTTCTGCAGCATCCTTCAATGCGCCCTGGTAGAAATCGATAACGGCCTGGCTTTCGGTATCAAAAAAATCGATCTTAATGCCTACGACGCCAAGCGAACGGCATTTTTCGAAAAACGCTCTCCTGAAAGCCGGATCCTTTAACCCTGGCTCACCCGCATGATCGGGATAGGCCTTCCATACCCAGATCTTTACGCCCTGGCTATCCGAATAGTCGACCAGTTCTTTTATCAACCCCCACTTGTCCTTATCCCCACGTTTCCATTTCGACCAGCCTTCATCCACGAGGTTGTAAGGGATCTTCAACGCGCCGGCCATCTTTGAAAAGGCCTTCATATTGTCCAGCGTCACGTCTCTTCTTGTGGTCTCCCAGGACCATACGCTCATCCCTGGCTTTATCCAATCCGTCTTTATACCATCGGGGAATAATTTCGGATCGGGCGCGGGCGAAACGCTTGCAATGATATCACAGTTGACCAGGGTATTGAGATCGGCGCCTACTTCGATGATCCGCCAGGGCATTGCGATATCACCATGCTTGTTGACCACCCCGGTAAGATTTGCTTTAAACACCCTGTTCCCCAAACTTACGAGCGACATCCCCGCAAAGTCGATAAGGCCGCCTTCGGTAATAGCGGCATATCCCAAGCCTTTTGGCAGCTGTATGGTCAGGGGCGGCCCGGCCAGCTGCCCGGCCTTCAGGGTGTCGATCAACTGCCGGCGATAGGGCCCTTCATAGGCGTGAATATCGCCCTGGCTCCAGATAATGCTGGACGCTGCTATTTTAAACTGCGTACCGTCGTCTTCCACGACGGAAGCCTTATTCTCTTCGGGTACAATAAAGCGAAAAGCGACACCATTGTCATATGCCCGCGCTTGCAAATTTAGGGTTCCTTTATCCAAGGAAGCCAATAACTCATTAAAATGCTCCTTCCCTTCGCTGTGAAAACCCCGGACAGGAAAATTATCGTTTATGCTTTTCCGGGAAACAGTATCAAAAGAGTGGGCCTCTGTCTGGTGTCCATCGATCGTAAGCGCCATCGGGGACGATTCGATCACTGACTGGCCTTTGTATTCCACCTGGTAATAAACTCGTCCTCCTTCCATCTTAAATGAAAGTGCTATACGGCCGTCCGGGCTTGTAACCGTTGGTGGTCCGTATCCGCCTGTCAACGCAAAAGAGGATTTCGATAAGAACAGAGATAACAAAAGGAAGGCAAGGGCAATTCTTCTCATGGGAGCCATTTTAAGACTAAGCCCGAAAGTAAGTAAAAAACCCGGTCCATTCCTGGTGCAGGAAGCGAACCGGGCCTTATCAATAATTCTGGTCGAAACCAAAACACAAAAATACTGCTTGCTAACAAAATTAGCAAATATATTTTCAAGGTTTGCCGGGATGGCCATTTGTATTGGGGAGCGGCTTTGTTTTAAGGCGTGGCTGTGGGAGAGCGCCAGGGATGGGAGCAGCGTGCCGTGCACGGCGGACAGCCCGGCCCGGAGGG
>JAATGQ010000126.1 GCA_015654595.1 Chitinophagales bacterium
CCCTCCTCCCTGCGCTGTCTGCCACAGGAAGCTCGTCTACGGCCCTATCCTGGCCAGTCTGCTGCAGCAATTGCCGATACGTGGCCTCTTTCCTCTCCGGATCTTCGACCGGACCGCCTTCTTCTGCCCGGAACGTCTTTTCCAGATGCAGCATCAAATCCTCTTCATGCGCAGCAAACTGATCGAGTATCCTCTTCCTCTCCTCATCGGAGACAGCATCGCGCAAGGACTGTAATAATTCTTCTATTTCTTCTGTAGACAACATACTTCTGCACTAAAATGTCAGGAAATAAAAATCCGGTAATATCCGAAATGTTATCAAATTGTTAACTACCTTGGCCGTATTGTTTGGCCCTGGCCGGCACTTTTGTTTACAAAAGGATAATACCCCTAATACAGCAGGGTGGAATAGAGTTCTATTTTTGCAACCTTAAAAATCATAAGGCCTGAAGTGGAGAAAATTGTTTTTATAGATAACGGAACTTTACTTAACGGTCTCAAGGCTGGTAAGGAAGAGGCCTTCCGTTATGTATTTGACAAGTACTACGCTGTTGTCAGAAGAAATATCCTCAAACTGGTCGCTGACGAATGCGCAGCCGAAGACCTGCTGCAGGAATGCTTTGTCACGCTATGGGAAAAGCGGAATGAGCTTTCCGATGCGGTCGACCTTGGCGGATGGCTGTTCACTACCAGCTATTATAAATCGATGTCCCACTTACGCAACAGCGTTAAACTTCCTGTCATAAACCGGGACTCCTTTCCCGAAAATGTCGGCATCGATACAGCAGATCAGCAAGAGGAAGCGCACCAGGCTTATACCCACCGGATGAGCCTTTTAAATAAAGCCATACAGGCTTTACCCGCACAAAGACAAAAAGCGCTGGTCCTGTGCAAGCTGCAAGGCGAATCCTACGAAAATGTGGCCCGGGAAATGAACCTCTCGGAAGGAACCATCCGCCAGTATATCAAGCTTTCAGTGGCTTCGCTGAAAAACTCCCTCAATAGTAAGTAACCCTTTTCTACTCGAAAAAAATCTCCCTAGGCTGCCGGAGTTGTGCCTCCTTTGAGGAGGCAATAAGCCCTCCGCGCTAACCGGAGGAGAAGGATAAGCGTATTCACTTAGGCCATAGTTTTATGGCATTAATGTTGCACATATAGGGCAGCTGAAAATCCGTTATCCTTATGAAACCCTTTTTACTTCCTGTTGCAGGCATATTAAAAAATGCTTCCTCCGCTGTCATTCTTTTACTCCTGGCGCTTAGTCTAAAAGCGCAGACAGTGGACTATGGTAAGAGTTATCTCAATGTAACAAAGGGCGCTGGCGGCGGCACGATCGAACCGGGAGACACCCTGGAGATCAGAGCAACTTTTGTTGTGAAGACAGGAACGGCGAAAAACTGTTCCTTTATCGATACCATCCCTGCAAATACCACCTTTCTTCCCGGCACCATCCGCGTATTGACGGATGAAGGAGTGATCTATCAGCAATTGACCGATGCCGCAGACGGTGACGGCGGTACGTTCAACGGAACCAGCGTGTTGATCAATATGGGTACCGGCGCCACCGCCTCTTCCGGGGGTACGCTCACCAGCAGCGGCAAACCTTCTTTGTATTATAATTCCTGTATCGTCATAGCAGCCTACAGAGTCGTCGTCAACCCTTCTGTAGCCTATGAGACCCGGCTGCAGCTGGGATCGGGCGTACTGTCGTATACGACCTCCAGCGGGGTTATTACCCCGGTGCCTTTCCCGATCGATTCGGCGATCGTCCATCCCAATCAAGGGCTTTGCAGCAATGTACAAGGCGCAAACGCTTTGCTGGAAGAATCGGGAGGCAGTTTTGGTTCGGGGAATGCAAAAGACAGAAGCGCTTCTATCACTGTTCCTGCAACGTATAGCTTTGTAACGTTCAGCAGTACCGCCGGTATGCCGGATGACTACTATTATGGGGTCTCCAACAATACCAGTGGCGGCCCTACCGTAGCAACAGGCTATTCTGCTGTCAATACCTGGCCCTATCCTGACAACTCCAACCCTTCTCACCGCATCTTTGGCTCCTGGGATATCATCGGGGATCATACGGGCGCCAGCAATCCCGCACTGGGTAATCCCGCTACTGACGACAATGCCGGGCAGAGCGGAGGCTATATGCTGGTCATCAATTCCAGCTACAGGACCAATATTACGTTTATCGATACGGTTAAGAATCTATGTCCCCTGACGGATTATACTTATTCTGCCTGGTTCAGAAACCTCTGTCATAATTGTGGATGCGATTCCAACGGTAATGCATGGAGTGACCCCGGATACCATCCCCAGGCGCCGGGGGATTCCACCGGCATCCACCCCAATCTGACCTTTAGCGTGAACGGACTGGACTATTATACGACAGGAGAGATTCACTATACCGGAACATGGGTACAGAAAGGTTTTGTCTATCATACCGGCCCCGGACAAACCTCGATGGTCGTCATGCTCCGCAACAATGCACCCGGCGGCGGCGGAAACGACTGGGCCCTCGATGATATTTCAGTCTCCTCCTGCTCTCCAAGCGTGTCCATTACAGACGCCAATGCCATCGAATGCCAGGGCACTATGGATACGGTCAGCTTTCTTGTCAGCTCGACCTCCAATACCTATACGGCCTACCAACTGCAAAAGAGCGTAGACGGCGGAGTCACCTGGACATCGCCGGGAACTGATACGACAGGGCTTCCGGACAACGGCATAGCCGTGCCTATGTTGAATACTGCCGATAATCAGTTTGAATATACGATCAGCAGGAATTATGGTCTCAATACGATCGACACTTCGATCGAGTACAGACTGATCGTCAGTGATGGCTCATCCAACCTGAGTAATCCGGGTTGTTCTTTTACCGGGTCCCAGGTCAAGACCATCAAGGCGGTAAATTGTATGATCGTACTCCCGGTATCGATCCTGTCTTTTAGGGGAAAAGTAGAAAACGGCCTGGCCAGTCTTCAATGGATAACGACCAATGAAACGGGCCAGGAAATTTACACTGTCGAACGCAGTACCGACGGCATCCATTTTACGACGGCGGGTATTGTCCAGGCCGCCTTGCCGGCTAATACGGGAATTCCATATCATTTTACAGATCCCGTGGCAGTCAATGGACAGACCTGCTACCGCATACGACTGTCGGCAGCGAATTATTACAAGTACAGCAACCAGATCATACTCAGTAACGACAATACAAGTTATGCGATCACCTCTATTGTCAATCCGTTTACCGACAATATCTCCTTCGGTCTTGCGACTTCCGCTGACGGCATCGCTACCATTACCCTGATGGATAATGTTGGCAGAATCGTCAGCAGACAAAATCAGCCGGTACAAAAGGGGGATTCCCAAATGGTTCTTTCGGGTCTTGGAAATCTGCCGGCGGGCGTCTATTCGCTCCTGGTGCAATATGGAGACCGGCAGCTCAGCAAGAGGATGTTGAAGCTGACGCGTTAATGGACGCTCAATACGGGAGGTTGTATCCAGTTTGTCTGGCTTTTTGCGATGATATGGGCGATGAACATGGGTCGATCCCTCTAAAAAAGACCGATCCGACGGTCCGATGCGGATTTATTAGGCCAAAATGAGGTTGGGCCCGAGTTTTGTGTCTACATAGCTGCACTTAAAAATCAGCTATATGGTTACGGCTATAAGACGCATCTCTCTGCGAATTTTGAAATGGACCGGGATTGTCATCGGGAGTCTCCTCTTGCTGTTATTCCTTTTGCCCTATATTTTTCCCAACTTCGTGTCGTCAAAGATCAGGCAATGGGCAAAGCACAGTATCCGGACGGAATTTGTCTTTTCAAAGGCGCGGCTATCCTTTTTCCGGCATTTCCCAAGCCTTACGCTTACGCTGTATGATGTCCATCTGAAAGGGTCGAATCCCTACCCCGACGAGGAGCTGGTCGACGCCGCCGAGATCTCGCTTGGCGTCAACCTCAGCACCATCTTCTCAGAAGTGAACATTGACAAGATCTACCTGACAAACGCCTTTATCAATGTACAGGCGGATGCTGCCGGTCATCCGAATTATGATATTTATATCAGTAAGAAAAGCAAATCTTCAACAGAACCGCCGGATTCCACCGGAGCCTCGCTCAAACTTCAGAATATCATCATCGAAAATAGTAATGTGGTGTATAATGACCGGTCCATCCCTATGCTTATCGACGCCAGGGGCTTTAATTACCAGGGAAACGGTGATCTCAGTAAGGATATCTTTGACCTGAATACGCACATGCAGATCGACAGCCTCGATTTTACTTATGCGGGTGTGCCCTATTTCGATTCCAAAAAGTTTAAGGCCGATCTCGTAACAAGCATCAATACAAATTCGCTGGCCTTTCTGTTCCAACAAAACGACCTGAAGATAAACGAGCTTCCGGTTGAGTTTACGGGCAAGCTGGCCTTTATGAAAGACGGCTATGACATGGATTTTAAACTCAAGTCGAAGAGCTCGGACCTGCGTGACCTGTTTACCGCCCTGCCGCCCAATATGCTTGGCTGGCTTAGCGAAACGGAAATAAAAGGCTCCGGCGATATCGACGCCTCTCTCACCGGGAAATATATTGCGTCTACCAACACGATGCCCGATATCGTTTTCAACATGAAGGTTCGCAATGGCTATATTTCGAATAAGAAGGCTCCTGTACCCGTCAGTAATCTGTTCCTGAACTTCCAGTCTCGTTTGCCTGGTCTGAACACCGACAGTCTGCGCGTAGACGTCGATTCGCTGTCCTTTAATGTCGACAAGGGCTACTTCAATGCTGTCGTCAGGAGCAAAGGGCTGGCCACTCCCTGGATATCCGCAAGGGTCCGGTCTTCGCTCGACCTGGCAGCGCTGGACAACGCTTTTGGCGTTTCGAACGTCGATCTTAAAGGAAAATTCGATTGCCAGCTGGATGCAGAAGGGCTATATGCTACCCGCGTGGTCCGCACGAAAACACTCCGAAAGACAACCGTTGACACGGTCATCTCGAGCATCCCGCACTTTGCGTTTATCAGCTCGCTGAAAGATGGCTATTTAAAATATGCTTCCAAACCAGAAGCGGTAAAAAACATCAACTTCTCGCTGAACGCTTCTTGTGCCGACGCAGATTACCAACACCTTAAAATTTCGCTCGATACGCTGAACGCCAATGTACTCAGCAGCTATATCCATGGCTATTTTCACCTGGCCAATGCGGCTACGTTTCCGGTCGATGCCAGCCTGGAAACGGTCTTTCATCTGTCGGATATCGACAAAGTATACCCGTTGGAAAAGGACAGCATGACGGTAGCCGGCGATCTGGCGGTGCATATCCGTACAAAAGGGAATTATATGCCGGCCAATCATCAGTTCCCCGTCACCCGTGCAAATTTGCAACTCACAAACGGCCGTATCAAAACAAAATATTACCCGCGTCCGCTGGAAGATATCCAGGTAAACGCGACAGTCACCAATACCGATGGATCGATAAAAGATATGAATGTTTCCGTTACGCCGTTCGCGTTTCAGTTCGAAGGCGAACCTTTTACCGTAAAAGCAAACCTCAAGGACTTTGACAACCTGCTCTATGATATCCAGTCACGCGGAACGCTCAACGTCGGTAAGATCAGCAAGGTGTTTGGGCTAAAAGACTACCAGGTCACGGGTTCGATCGCGACCAACCTGTCTCTTCGAGGCCGGGAAAGCGATGCGACCAGCGGGCACTATGAACGGTTGTCTAACGAGGGGACGATGAAGATGGAGGAGCTGAGGGTATCCTCGGAGCTTTTTCCATTGCCCTTCTATATCCATACCGGTCTGTTCCGTTTCAACCAGGATAAAATGTGGTTTGATACGTTTAAGGCGACCTATGGTAAAACGAATTTCACGCTCGATGGCTGGCTTACCGATGTTATCGGGTATATGACAAAAAAGGGAGAACCGCTTCATGGGAGTTTTAACCTGAATAGCGAGGATGTGGTGGTAGATCAATTGATGGCTTTTGCCGGGAAGACAAAGACTGTTGACAGCACTAAGACAGGTAGTCATACCGTCACCGTCACAAAACCACAGGTGGGACATGATTCAACGGGCGTGATCATTGTACCGGATAATCTTGCAGTCGCCTTTCATGCCAATATCGGCAAGATCCACTATGATGGGCTTGAGGTAGACAATTTCAACGGCGGCGTAAGCATCAACGACGGCGTCGTCCGTCTCGACACTACCAGGTTTGTGCTGGTTGGCGCACAGATCGAAATGAATGCGTCCTACGAAAGTCTTTCGCCGCATAGCGCGACATTCACCTATCATCTTAATACAAAAGACTTTGACGTGCATCGTGCTTATACTGAAGTAAAACTCTTCCACGATCTGGCCAGTTCCGCGGGAAATGCGCAGGGTGTCATTTCTTTGGATTATAGCCTTGCCGGAGATCTGGATGCCAATATGCATCCTATCTACTCGTCGCTGAAAGGCAGTGGAACGATCGTGGTTAGCAAGGTGAAGGTAAAAGGGATGAAGCTTTTTGGAGCGGTCAGTAAGGAGAGCAACCGCGATGTCAATGACCCGGACCTGGCGGGTGTTCATCTGAAGTCCAGCATTGCCGACAATATCATCACGATCCAGCGGACGCGGATGAAGGTTTCGATCTTCCGGCTGCGGGTGGAGGGCCAGACGAGTTTTGACGGGCGGTTGAACCTGCACGTAAGAGTTGGTCTACCGCCGTTTGGGATCATTGGGATACCCGTCACAGTAATAGGCACCGAAGAAAAGCCGGAGGTGAAGATCCGCCGCAGCAGGACGGGGGATATCCTGACCGATACGGACAAATCCGAGGCAGCCGCAAAAGACGACTAGCCTATATCAGCGGGACACCACCGGCTTCGCCGATGATCATATTTGTTTCCTCTACGATCATGGTGGCGATGATTATATCTCTGGCATATTGGGTGGACAAAAATCGGGCAGCTGCATACGTCAGCCCTCAATTCCCGAGCGCCCGGAGAAAGGACTCCTTGTAATTGTCGCCGATCGGGATAACGTGCTCGCCGATGAGGATGCGGTTTCGTTCAACAGAGTCGATCTTGTCGATGGCGATGATATAAGATTTGTGAACGCGGCAAAATCGGATATGGGATAGCCTCTCTTCGATATGGCCCAGGTTCTGAAGGCTAAGGGTTTTCCCCTTTGCCGTTACGATGGCGATATAGTTTTGCCGCGCTTCGATAAAGAGTATCTCATCCATGGGAATGCGAAGGATACGATAGTCTGACTTGACGAAAAGGGAGTCGCCGGACTCAACCGATGCCGGCGTTTGAGGCTGCGGAGACATACGCTGCCTGGCTTTTTCCACAGCCTGGCAAAACCGATCGAAGGCGATGGGTTTTAACAAGTAATCGATCACGTCATAGGTGTAGCCTTCGAGCGCATGCTCGGCATAAGCGGTGGTGAGGATCACCTTGCCCTGCTCTCCTTTCAGATTCATGAATTGGAGGCCCGTCAATTCGGGCATCTGTATATCGAGAAAAATGAGATCGACAATATTCGTACGCAGATATTCCAGGGCGTCCAAGGGATTGCGGGTGCTATAGAGGAGCTCCAGGCCGGAGATTTTCCGGATATAATCCGCCAGCAAGTCAATGGCCAAAGGTTTATCATCTACCACCATGCACTTTATCATGCGTCATTTGTTTAATTGTATATTGACGGAGCAATGAAATAGCCCTTTGTCTTCCGTTACAGTAAAGACATGCCTCCTGGGATAAAGCAGCTCGAGCCGGCGCTGTACGTTCTGTAAGCCTATGCCTCCCATCTGATCTTTTTGCTGCTGCCTGACCGCGTTGACCGCATCGAGTTTGAAATGACCGTTCTCTATGCAAAGACGCAAATGGGCCGGACTCGCCGGATCATCCAGCACGCCATGCTTGACCATATTTTCGGCGAAGGGGATAAGCAACAGCGGCGCTATTTGCACACCGGCTACGTCTCCTTCCACGGAATAGTCCAGGTACAATTGCTGTTTGGCGCCCAGGCGCTGCAGGTCCAGGTAATCCCGAAGATAGTCAAGTTCTTTTTGCAAGGGCGCTTTGTCGGGCGTCCCTTCATAGAGGGTATATCTCAGGATGCCGGAAAGTTTGAGCAGGGCTTCAGGTGCCTCGTCGCTTTTCTGATAGGTCAGCGCATAGATATCGTTGATGGTGTTGAACAAAAAATGGGGATTCAGCTGAGACTTTAGAAAGGCCAGCTCTGCCTGCACCCGCTCCTGATTAATACGGACGGTATGCATCCATATGGAGAGTAGCAAGCCCAGGATCATGTATTGATCCGAGACCAGGATACAGTTATAACAATACCAGGTAATGGGCGGCGTATGACCAAAGTAGTTGTCGAAATGCAGCAATGGTTTTAGAAGATGATATTCTACCAGGTAACGGGTCGTCACGGTGGCCGTTAAGGTCAGCAATAAGCCGATCGATGCCCGTCCATATCTTAAATGGGGTATAAGGAATGGACCTATCCAGGCATAGGCGGTATAGAAAGCCACGATGAATATAGTCTGGTAGCAGGTGGAAGAGACAAGGACAAACCAGAAGGGGGATAGCCCTGATAGCCGCTGTGCGTTCGCCACGTATTCGTTGTGAATAGGGATATCATTCCATATTTTACTGGTCAGCACCAGGGCCCAGACCAGGATGTGCAGTAAAGGTATAATCCAGCGGCGTTTCATACCAACAATATACGGGGTTCCGTCCTCCGGGAAGAGGGTTTATACAGGAAACTCCGAATTTCAAGTATGAAATTCGCCATTACAGCAATCGTACAGGGCAAAACAGGGGTCGGAATCTTAGTTTTATAAAAAGTCACGTCATGAAACATATCGTCTGTCTCTGGATCTTGTCCCTGGGTTTTGCCCTGCAGCTTTTTTCCCAAGGGCCTGACAAACCCGTCGTTCCCGGTTGGTCGCCCCTGCCAAATCTCACCATTGGCGTCCAGGAAGGCATTGAACTGATGAGCGTTATCCAATACCTGGGCGGACACCTCGAAAACAATACCCCCTCACCTTACAAAAATGACGTGCGGCGCTATTTTACGCCTTACCGAAACCATCCCGCGGTACTGGCTATGTTTAATTTCGATTACAAGATCTACTCAGACTTCGTCGAATGCGGGCTGACCTTTTATGATCTGCCGCAGATCCATATGCGTGCCTTGCCGGACAGCTCCATTTGGTACAAGAGTTTTTCAAAAGATTCGCTGACACAATACCTCAGACTATGCATGGACTTTTATAGAGATACGAAGTTTCATCAGTTCTATCTTGCGCACCAGGAGATGTATCACCAATGGGCCAATGGCCTTGCCGTCAGTATCCGGGAACCTATCCGGATCTTTGACAGTCTTATCGATGTTCGCCAACAAAACCACTGGCTGATCTGCATGGATCCACTGAATGACTGGGGAGCGCATACTATTATGCCCAACCTGGTAAATCCGGCCTATGAAGGTTTTTATATCTATCAGTTGGGTTATTTTGGCGGTAAAGATAGCAGCGGCAATATGAGTTTTCATGCGGACCTCTATAACTTCGCCTGGCACGAGGGTACGCATGCCTGTATAGAAGCAATCTTAAAAGCAAAAAAGGCGAGCATCGACTCTTTCTCCTACCTGATGCCGCATGACCCTGTGCTGGCCCACCAGAATATCGACGACTGGGATCATTATTTCGATGAACTCATCCCCAACGCAGTCAGCCTGGCGCTTTGCCGGCAGTTCAAAAGCCCGGAAGAATACGAGAAGCAGCGCAAGCATGAGCTGCAGGCCGGCTTCGTACACGCATCCGACGTAGCAGATCTGATCTATACGGAGTTTGTACATAACAGTAACGTCAATGACTTTTCTATCGTTGTCTCCGACATTCTTGTAATGCTTCGGACAAAATACCCACATTGAATTGGAAAAACAAAAAGCCGGCAGACGTTAACGCGCTGCCGGCTTTTCTTATGAGTGTGGTCTTAGGCCAGCTCGGCCGCAGGCTTTGCCGGCGCCTTCTTATATCGGATATAAGCCACCGTCGCGATCACCGCGACGATGGCAATGGTTACGTATACCCAACCAGGAATGGGCACTCTATCGCCCTTTGCATAGGAGTGCAGACCGGACAGATAGTAGTTGACGCCAAAATAAGTCATGATCACGCTGGAAAAAGCAAGCGCTGAAAGCAGGTTAAAAAGATATTGACCGCGCATTTTGGGGATCAGCCGGATATGCAGCACGAAGGCATAGATGATCACCGAGATAAAGGCCCAGGTTTCTTTTGGATCCCAGCCCCAGTAACGGCCCCAGCTTTCATTAGCCCAGATACCGCCAAGGAAAGTACCGACAGTCAACAGGAACAGTCCTACGGTCAGCGACATTTCATTAACGATCGTCAGCTCTTTTATAGACTCATTGATCCGGCCCGCAGAATTTTTTGTTCTCGCAATGTAAAGGAGCAGCACCACCATTCCCATGATCGCGCTCAGACCGAAGAAGCCGTAGCTGGCCGTAATGATCGACACATGGATCATCAGCCAGTAAGATTTCAACACCGGTACCAGCGGCGTGATCTGCGGATTCATCTGTGAGCCGCCAAGCGCAAAGCCCATCAGGATAACAGCGATCAGACAACCGGCAGCCGGGATAAAGGTATTTCTGTTGCGATAGAGCAAAAAGCCGGAGAGCACGCCAATCCAGCTGATAAAGATGACGGCTTCGTATCCGCTGCTCCAGGGCTCATGACCCGATATATACCAGCGCATGCCAAGACCGGTGCCATGTATCAGCAAGCAAAGAATAACGATACCAAGGACCACGGATTCGATGCCCCGGACGATCCTCGATGGCTTCAGGAGCTGTGAGAAGGCCAAAACCAGTAGCACCGTTCCCAAAAGGCTATAGGCGATCATCAGCTTGAAGAACATATTCCATTTGTTAAACAAGATCTCGGCCTTGATCTTTGCCGAAGAAGGCAGGATCGCTTTCCCCCATTCCTGCTGATAGCCGGCGATCAGAGCCAGACTGGAATCCGCCTTTGCCCAGTTGCCATTGGCGCCCGCGCTTACGACATCCGAGAAATAGCTGCCTATAAGATATTGTCCAATGCTATCCGTCTTGAAATCAGGGGTCAGACCGGAATCCCAGGTGTTGGCAGGATCATTTCTGACGGGAATCACCCGCAGATACTGGCCCGTTATCAATCCCTGTATGACCTGCAGCTTGTCGTTCAGTTCGATCACCTCTTTATCGTAGTTGTTCTGGTCTGCCGGTCTTTTTGCAAAGGCTGCCTGGTATTTTCTTTCCAGTATAAAGTGAGTCTGCTGATCAGCCGGATCGATCACGAGCAGGTTCATCAGCGTTGTATATCCATTCTGATCGGCACGGGTTTCTTTTTTCAGTTCGCTGCCCCCGTTGGCTCCTATTTTGATAAATGGCACCTGGGCCCAGCTCATCGGGTTGGTGGAGATGGCCAGGAAGAACTGGTTTGCATCCAGGCTATAAAACGTTTCGTGGCGGTAGAGCTTTCTGATGATTTCCAGCGCAAGGGTATTGACGGGTTCTATACGGCCATCGATACCCTGCACCAGCAGTCCGCCGAATCTTTCGGCATGCGCCTTGTCGATCATCACCGTCGTTGCGAATTGAGCCGGATCTTCTACCTTATCCGGGATCGCGCTATGCTGTTGCATATTGGCAGCTGCGGCAGCGGAGTCGGACGTTCCGGGTTTGACCTTCAACTGGTCATTGTCCGTCTTGCCGCCATGCATGTCTATTCCCTGGCTAAACCCTGCTATAGTAAAAAATAATATCGCCGCAGTTAAAACTTTCTTCTTGTTCTTTGAAATGGTTTTCAACGCCTGGTTGAGTTTTGAAAATCTCGTTCCACGCCAGAAGAGCGTGACCAGCAGACCGCCAAACAAAAGGGTATAACCCAGATAGGTAATGTTCGTCCCCCAGAAATCGTGGTTCACGGACAGGATCGTCCCCTTTTCATCGGGGTCATAACTGGACTGAAAGAAACGATAGCCCTTGTAGTTCAAGACATGGTTCATAAAAATACGGTATGGTGTCTCGCCGCCGTTGTCGACGATGGAGACCTCCGAAGCATAAGAAGAGGGGCTGTTGCTGCCGGGATATCGGTCCATCTGGAAGTCGCGGAGTTTGATGGCAAAAGGCGTCGTATAAACTTTTGAGCCATATCCGATGGAGACAGCCAGACCGTTGATCATGGTATTGGCTTCATAGGAAGTTATTCCTCTTTGCCCGTAGAAGACGATAGTATCCTGTTCCCGGTCCGACTTCAATTCAAGCGTAACCTGGTCCGGATCAGCCGCGTTCTTCATTTTGTCGCCGGCGAAAGTGGTCACCCTGCCAACCACCGGCCCCGTCGGCACTACGATCCGAACGTCCCCAAATGCATACAGGCTCCGCAGGTGAAACTCCTGCGGCTTACCATCCCCAGCCAGCTCTCCCTGCTGTTTGGTAGCCATGATCATATAGCTGGCCGCTACAGGCGAGGAAACCTGCAAACCGGTACCGGTTGAGTCCACACTGAAATTCACGGCTTGTTGGATCGGCTTATTAAAGCTGACCAGCATGTCCCCTACCCTGCGAACCCCGCCGGACATGATATAGATATTCTTTCTGCCTTCATTCGAAGTAGTGACGAGATGAAGGACCGGAACCCCATCGGGAGAAGGGATGACCGAGTCCTGCGCCATCGGTACAAAATCAAGCACCCGCATGTCGATATGCTTATTCCTGAAATCGTATCCCGCGTGGAAATTTGACTTGAAGGGGTGTAAGAAACGGGGGACATCCTTTGGGATCATCATTACGGGGATATCGTCATAGGTCAGACTTTCCTTGTCGCTGGCGATCCGGACCTTAAAGAAGGTCTTTTCGGAAATAACCTCGCTGCTTTGCTCCCCTTCCCGGATGGGCATTTCGCCATCAAAGCTAATATAACGGGTAATAGCGCCCCCAATAAATATTAATATAAATGCTATATGAAAGACCAGCAGCGGCCATTTTTTACGCTCATAGAGCCGGTATCTTTTGATATTGCCGGCAAAATTGGCGATCAGGAGCAGCATGACCACTTCAAACCAGGTTGAGTTATAGATGAGCGCCTTTGCCACAGGGGTGCCGTAGTCGTTTTCTACAAACGTCGCAATGGCCATGGAAGCGGCGTAGATCAGGAGCAGTATACCCATTGTCCGAGTGGAAAACAATAGCTTTTTAAGGATTCTCATCATCAGGGAAGAATTTTGCGGCAATTTACCGCCATTACAACTATTTATACCGTTTTGTTGGCTTAAGGAGTATATTTTAACGCTATTATCTCAAACCCGCTCTTATGACCCGCTATTTACCTTCCTTTTTGTCCTTTTTCTTGTCCAGTGCAAGACATTGTAGCACGATCATCCGCCGGATCTTCCCGGCAATATCCAACCTTCATAAAAATCGAAAAGCGCGTGGTCTTTCCCGGCGCTTTTTTGACTTTTTTCAAAATACCACATTTAGGGGATACGAAATTCAAATCTTGTTCTATACCTTTATCGCGAATTGATCATCTACTGAACTACAAAATTCCGTTACCTTCTTTATCTGACCACCTGACGGCTGATTCCTGAATTTACCTATCCACCTTTTCTTTCCTTGTATTTTTCTCATCAACCAGTACTCTAGCTCTGCATTAGTACCTATCCCGGCATCCACGTTGCCATCGCTATTCATTGTCTGAAAGCGAGCAAGGATTGTTTTGCCCTGATCCAAGGGGAACGCAATCGTCTGCTAACGCTAATGGCTATTGTATAACCTATTAAAAAGCACAATCGTGATCGACCAGGCCCTGGATTTCTTACGTGTTCAGTTGGACAATTACCTGCGCATGAAGCTGGATCCCCAGACCAGCACACCTTTCATCCAATTGGCTAATATTGCATGGAATGACAGCGAGACTGCTGCCGGATCCGCCGGCGACGGGTCGGACGCCTTCATCTCCCTTATTAATATAGAAGAAGACAGGATCAGCAAGCCACAGGAGAATTATGTCCGCGGCAATGGCTCTATCCTTTACAAAAACCCAAAGATCTACCTCAATTTATATCTCTTGTTCGGCGTCAATCTTTCTGATTATACGGAGTCGCTAAAACGTTTATCTTATATCATCCAGTTCTTCCAGTACAGGAATGTATTCACGCCTTTGACCTCGCCTACCCTGCCAGATGGTATCGAAGAATTGATCTTCGACCTCGAGACGCTTACGTTCCAGGACCTCAACAATCTCTGGGGCATAATGGGCTCAAAATACCTGCCGTCGGTTGTCTATAAGATGCGGCTTATCACGATCAGCGAGGAGTTTGCACAGGGCCAGGCTGGTCTTATCATGGAACTTTCAGTTAACGAAAAAAATATACAAGGATGATCGATGTAAAGCTGAGTTCGCTGTTCACGATCAGTTTCCTGCACAATTATTTTACCGATCAACTGTGCAAAGCCTTCGTAGTCAGCCCGACCCCTTCCACGGCAAAGCTGCTCAACGGTCATCAGATCGTTGTCCGCCAGCTGGACAACCAGTTGTATGCCGGCGTCAAGACCGACGGAACGACCAAACCTTTTATCGTACCGGAAGAAGGGCTAAAGCTGACATTTATACTTCAATTGACAGACCCGCTATTCTTTAATTATACCAACCTGCCGCTGGTCTGGCCTTCCGGTAATATTTATCATTTTACCAACCGGAATAACAATACCAGTAATAGCAGGAAATTCCTGTCGCTGCCAATCCCTTATAACAGCGCGGTCAATTATACCGTGGGTGATATCGCTGTCAATAGCAGCGGAACGGCGTTCGAAGCTATCAGAACGGTTACGGGGACACCGCCGCCGGCAGATGGAACGTTAAGCGCCGACTGGCTTCAGATCGATGCTTCTACTTCCCGCAACAGATATGTATCCCAGGCAGACCAGGTGCAGTTGGTTCCTTCCCGCAGCAGCTGGACTCTCGCGGCGCCGGCAGCTTCCGTTGTCGTCAATGCCTGGGGATATGATCTGACCGCCAGGGATTACACGCAATCCGTTCTGTCAAAGACCATGAACTTCCCGCAGCCGGTGAGTTCCTTTAATCTGGATCTGTCCAGCCTGCCGCCAGGAAGGTATAAGCTGGACGTCAATGGTACGCAGCAAGCCATCTATGTCAACGATGAGCTGGCCGGAACGGACGTGTTTGCCGTGATCGACATTTTCCAGGAAGCAAGTTTGCCTGCGGGATATCAGCTGCTGGATGGCAGCGGGAATATTGCTTCACCGGTGTATGCAATACTCTTTCTGAATCGAGCAACCATATGGAAATTTACGCTGGCCAGCAACCCGATCAATGGGATTACGGATAATGCCGGGGTGTTCCAGTTTCCCGTCAGCAGTCCCCTTTCTTCGACCGTCTATTCAGCCACGCCGATCCCCTTGCAGGAAAAGGCAATAAGTCTGAAGCTGACGGTCGGCACGCAAAGTTATTCGCCGATCGAATGTCCATCTCCTGCCCGGATCACAGGAACCGTGCTGAACGGGGACTTCTATGGATGCTCCGAAGTTTTTCTCAATTATTAATTCTTCACCAATCAAATTATAAAAACCATTTACAATGTCTCAGATAAATGAAAGCGCCATCAAAACCCCAGGGGTCTACATCAATGAGATACCTTCATTTCCTCCTTCCGTCGCACAGGTAGCGACGGCCGTCCCGGCCTTTATCGGGTATACGCAGAAGGCCATAGACTCCAGCGGCCAGGATATTACGAATAAGCCGACGGCGATCACTTCGCTGCTGGAATACGAAACGCTCTTCGGCGGTCCGCAGCTGGAGACCAATATCGTGATCAATTACGCGCAAACGGTCTCGGGTTCGACAACCACCGATACGATCAGCTTTTCGTTCTCGGGCGGCACACAGTCGAAGCACATTATGCATTCGGCCGTCAGGTTTTTTTATGCGAATGGCGGCGGGACGCTGTATATCGTCAGCATTGGCCCTTACAAAACGATCGGCGGCGGGTTGGTATTAACGGATTACCAGGCAGGCCTGGCCGCGGTCAGAAAGGAAGACGAGCCCACTCTCCTTGTATTCCCGGAAGGACAGGGTATGGCAGAGACGGATTATTATGCCATCCAAAGCGCAGCGCTGCAGCAATGCGGCGATCTCCAGGACCGGTTCTCCATCATGGACCTGTATGATACCGGCGCCGATCTGAAGCTCAGCAGCGACCTCGACACTGCCGTCAGTAACTTCCGGAACGGTTTTGCATCCAGTTCACTTAATTACGGCGCGGTCTATTTCCCAAATCTGAAGACGGTCTATAGTTATGATTATGACGAGTCCGTTACGAAGATCGTGCATACGGTCAATGGGGCTACAGGACCGCTCAACGGGTTGACATTGCAACAGCTTTCTACCGCGCCGCCGCTCACCTCGCCCGTCACGCCAAATTTTCAGAACCTGGCAGCCTATAATGTGCTGACACAAGCGCTCGATACGCAGTTCCCAGTCATCCTGCCGCCTTCTCCCGCCATGGCAGGTATTTACGCAGCCGTCGATGGATCAAGAGGAGTATGGAAGGCTCCTGCCAATGTCGGCGTACAGGATGCTTTCGCAACCACATTTACGTTGTCGGACGAACTGCAGGAGAATCTGAATATAGACGCCGTATCGGGCAAGTCGATCAATGCCATCCGTGCCTTTACCGGCAAGGGTATCCTGGTGTGGGGCGCAAGAACGCTCGACGGGAACAGCAATGACTTCAGGTATGTATCTGTCCGCAGGTTCTTTATCTCCGTGGAAGAGTCCGTCAAACTGGCTACCATGACCTTTGTATTCGAACCCAACGACGGCACGACCTGGGTAAGGCTCCGCGCGATGATCGAGAACTATCTTACCAACCTCTGGAGACTGGGCGCGCTGGCTGGCTCCAAACCGGAACAGTCCTTCTATGTCAAGGTAGGACTTGGCCAGACGATGACCTTTGACGATATCCTCAACGGACGGCTGATCGTCGAGATAGGTCTGGCTCCTGTAAGGCCGGCGGAATTTATCATCCTGCGTTTCTCACAGATCCAGCAGCAGGCATAGACCCACTCACCCGCAATGTCTTCGGACGGCACGGGCAGCCTAACCGCGGCAATATGAACCCAATTATTTTATCTAATAAATACCCCATTATATGGCGAATTATCCACTTTCGAAATTCCATTTTCAGGTTGACTGGAACGGTACCAATATCGGTTTCACCGAAGTCAGCGGTCTGGATATCAGCAATGACGTTATTGAATACAGGGATGGAGCAAGCCCCGAATATTCAAAGATCAAGATGCCTGGCCAGCGCAAGTTCAGCAATATTAACCTGAAAAGAGGCATGTTCAAATCGGACAACGAGTTCTACACGTGGTTCAATACCATCAACATGAACACGGTAGAACGCCGGGACATCACCATCAGTCTTCTCGACGAAACGATGACCCCGGTGGTCACCTGGAAGGTGAAGAATGCCTGGCCCTCCAAGATCACCCCAACCGATCTCAAGGCGGATGGGAATGACGTGGCGATCGAGTCACTGGAGATCGTGCATGAAGGCCTTACCATTCAAAATGATTAATACCGATCACATTATGGACCTTTCATATCCTCAAACGGGGTTCCATTTCCTGGTAGTTTTTGAGCTTTTCCCTCAACTGCCCAATGACGTAAGATTCCAGGAAGTTTCGGGGCTTAATGTCACCATGGAAATGGAACCCCTCAAAGAAGGCGGGGAGAACCGCTATACGCATCAGCTCCCCACCAGGACATCCTACAGCGACCTGGTATTGAAGAGAGGCGTTTTCCTTGGATCGGGTATTCTATCCTGGGCAACGGATGCCATCGAGAATTTCAATTTCAAGCCGACGAACATCCTTATTTCCCTGCTGACAGACGATCATCTTCCGCTGTATAACTGGTATGTGGTGGGCGCCATTCCCAAGCGGCTGGAATATTCGGCGTTCAGCGCAGAAAGAAGCGAGATCGTAGTTCAGTCGCTTACTTTGAACTATCAGTATTTCAAATATTACGATCCAGCCAATGCGCTGATGGGCCTTGCCGGCGATCTGACCGGCGCCATAAGCGGCAGCGTATCATTTTAAACCGATAAAAATCGATACATCATGCCCATCGAGATAAGAGAGTTGACCATAAAGGCCTTTGTCAACGAAACGCCTCAACAGCCGCCATCCGGAAACAGTTCCGGACAGTCGGGTCACCTGGATAAGGACAAGATCATTTCGGCCTGTGTAGAGCAGGTACTGCAGGCGCTTAAAGATAAAAGGGAAAGATAATGCAAGACCCCAAAAAACTTATTATAACTGCCTACCAGACTACCGGCGACAAGCCGCAGCTGAGTACTGACCCGAACGACAGCTATATCGCCCAGGTCAACCCTGAGACGTACAGCATCCGGCATACGGTCAATTGGAGTACTGCCGCTACCACCAATGGGACGCCGCAGGATCCGAAATATGTCAATAGCCCGCCGCCTTCGTACCAGTTCGATTTCATGTTCGACGCCACTGGTGTCATTCCAAAGCCAAGCGATCTTGGCATACTTGGCGACGTGCCTATCGTAGGAGCGGTGGCAAGCGCGGTATCCAATCTCATCTCCCCGTCCCAGCCCTATGATGTGATGACGGAGCTGGAAAAATTCAAAGGGGTCGTGCTGTATTATAACGGGGATGTCCATAGTCCCAGAACGGTCAATCTGCTTTGGGGCACGTTGACCTTTGACGGAAAGCTGATGTCCCTGAATGTCAGTTTTAAATTGTTCAAACCCGACGGCACCCCCCTGCGCGCCGTGGCTACGGCCGCATTTATCGACGCCACGACAGAGCAGCAATGGCTGAACCAGGCCAAGCCCAATTCCCCGGATCTCACGCATATCCGGCAGGTAATGGAAGGCGACACGCTGCCGCTGATGTGTTACCGGATCTATGGAGACGCCTCCTACTACAGGGAAGTAGCGAGGGTCAACAATATTGTCAATTTCAGAAACTTAAACCCGGGAGACAAGATCATGTTTCCCCCGATCAATAAAAGTTAAATGAGCGACGATAGGATCATACCAACCCAGCAGCCCACCGATCTGATCACCTATACGGTAAAGGTCAACGGGAATGAAGTGCCCCGCACTATCCTGTTCACTTCTATCCTGGTCGAGCACCAGATCAACAGGATCCCATACGCGAAGCTGAGTATCGTCGACGGAGACGGCAGCATCAGCGACTTCACCGTATCCGACCAGGATCTCTTTGTCCCGGGCAATACAATAGAAATATTTGCGGGCTATCACTCTGTCGAATCATCCATCTTTCAGGGCATCATCATCAAGCACGGGATCAAGGTGCGGGGCGATAGTTCTCTTTTACAGGTGGAATGCAGGGATGTGGCCGTCAAGCTCACCACAGGCAGAAAAAATAAGTATTACGCCAGTCAGACAGACAGCGACATCATACAGGAGATCTTAAATAACTACGGGCTCAACGCCAATATCGCTATGACGTCGGTTCAACACAAAGAGCTGGTACAGTTCGATGTGACCGACTGGGATTTTATGATCAGCCGGCTGGAAGCCAATGGGCAGATCTGTGTCGTCGACGGCGGAACCGTCACTTCGCAGGCGCCTGCCATAGATGGGAGCCCTGTGCTGAGTCTGCTCTTTGGCGCCACGATCATGGAGTTCGATTCGGAGATGGATGCCAGAGACCAATACGAAGGGGTAACGGCCTATGCATGGGATTATGCCAACCAGCAGCTGCTGAATATCACCGCCAACGAGCCCGGTCTTACGGAGGCGGGTAATATAACCGCGTCGGATCTGAGCAATGTGATCGGGCTTTCTTCCTATGACCTGAAACATACAGGCAATGTGCCGCAGGAAGAGCTGCAGGCCTGGGCCGATGCTCAGCTGCTAAAGAACCGGCTGGCGAAGGTGAGAGGACGTGTAAAATTCCAGGGGTTTGCCGATGTGAAGCCGGCTGCTACGCTAAGCCTTGCCGGTCTTGGAGACAGGGTCAACGGATCCGTCTTTGTTGCGGCAGTGCGGCATGAGATTGCCGGCGGCGACTGGTTGACCGATGCGCAATTCGGATTGTCGCCGCAGTGGTTCTCGGCACATTTCCCGGTCAACACGCCAAAGGCCGCGGGTATCCTTCCCGCCGTCAACGGGCTGCAGATCGGCGTCGTGACGCAGCTGGAAAGCGACCCCGATGGCGAGGACAGGATCTGTGTACGTCTCCCCATCGTAGATTCCGCGGATCAGGGCATCTGGTCAAGAGTGGCGTCACTGGATGCGGGCAATAAGAGGGGGATGTTCTTCCGGCCGGAGATCAACGACGAAGTGATCGTCGGATTCCTCAATGATGACCCCAGGGATGCGATCATTCTCGGGATGGTCAACAGCAGCAAGAACCCCGCGCCGCTGCAAGCCTCAAACCAGAATGATATCAAAGGCTATACCTCCCGCAGCGGGATCACCTTCACTTTCGACGACAAGAAGTCGGCCGTCACTTTGCAGACGCCGGGTGGGAGAATACTGGCCATAGACGACGACGCGAAGTCGATACAACTGCAGGATGGCAATGGGAACAAGATCGTACTCGACGACAATGGTATCACGATCCAGAGCGCTAAGGCCCTTACGCTGCAGGCCAACAACGACGTCGGCGTAAAAGGCAACAATCTAACCTTAAATGCCCAGATGAGCCTTTCCGCAGAAGGAAATACGGGGATCGAGCTGAAGAGCAGCGCCACCGCCGTATTGAAGGGTTCGCTGGTTCAAATAAATTAATCGTTATGCCCCCGGCAGCAAGAGCAGGAGATATGCATGTTTGTCCACTGGTCACCGGCGTGGTCCCGCATGTTGGAGGTCCGGTCATCCCGCCGGGATGTCCCACCGTACTGATCGGCGGTATGCCCGCGGCAAGAGTCGGGGATATGCTCACCTGTACCGGGCCGCCGGATTCGATCATCATGGGATCGGGCACTGTATTGATCGGCGGAATGCCCGCAGCCCGACTGGGGGATTCCACCGCACATGGCGGACAGATAATTTTAGGTTGTTTCACCGTATTGATAGGAGGATAAATTATGGAACTGAACGATTCATTTTTAGGAAGGGGCTGGAGCTTCCCCCCGACATTCACCAAAGGTGCGGGCATCCAGATGCTCAGCGGAGAGGCCGACGTGCAGAGCAGTCTGGAAATACTCCTCTCGACACGCATCGGAGAGCGGATCATGCAGCCGGAATATGGCTGCAATACGGATACCATGCTGTTCTCCTCTATGAACACCAGCTTCCAGACTTTTATGAAGAAACAGATCACCACGGCCATCCTCGCGGATGAGCCAAGGATCGACCTGAATAATGTGGACCTGGTACTGCCCGATCCGGGCGGGGGAACGCTTCTGATCATCATAGACTATACGGTCCGGACCACCAATACACGGGGTAACCTGGTCTATCCCTTTTATCTAACCGAAAGTAATTTTCAATAGATCATGGACAAGACCTTTCTGCTGAATAATCTGCTCAAGAGCGATGGTACAAACCAGAGCCAGCGGACGCTGCCTGCGCTACTGCCGGATTATATCAAGATAGACGAGCAAGGCATCGGGGACCTGCTGCTCTTTACCTACCAGCTGGCAAAGCAGATCAATTTTTTCGACGTAGACGGCACAACGGCAGACTGGCATTCTTTTTTTGGTTATTTTATCGACCCGACAACCGACAGCATTCTTTACAGCGACCAGGATATCGTGACGATCATGGCAGGCAAGTCCGATTTCTCACCGGATTTTGCGCTCTTCCTGACCTTTATACAACTCTTCCAGTTTGCGCAGAAGGATATCAACGCCATTACTTCGAGTCACCTCGATTTCTATTATACGCAGGTTCTCCAGCTGCAAAAGAAGGGGGCTGCGCCTGACAGCGTCAACCTCGTACTGACATTGACCTCAAATCTGCCCAATTACCTTCTGGCAGCCGGCACTACTTTTAAAGGTCCCAAGGAAAGTAATGGATTGACGCCCGTCTATAGCACCGATAGCGAAATTGTGATCAACCAGGCCCAGATCACGGGGATGAAAAGTCTTTTCATCGATGCTGCCAATGGATACCGGATATACTCCGCCGATGTAGCCAATTCTGCCGATGGAGAAGGGAAAGAGTTTACGACGCCCGGCTCCGAATGGGCCGCCTTTGGTTCTAGCCAGAAAGGGCTGGGCAGCCAGGATCGGACCATGAGCGATGCGGCCATTGGTTTCGGATTTTGTTCTCCGATGCTGCTGCTGGCCGAAGGGACAAGGACAATCACCCTCACTATCGCTTTCCAGGCAGAAACGGGCCCGGAGATCTTCTCGGGCAATATCACCAATAACGTACAAATATGGCTGAGCGGCGCCAAAGACTGGATACAACCGAGCGTCTTCAGCGCCGTCATACAGCCTCTTGGTTCTCCTACCGGGCCCATGTCATTGGTGATCACGGTCAACCTGGCGTCTACCGATCCTGCTGTCGTCCCTTATGCTTCCACCTTGTCGGGGCCGGTCTTCAATACGCCTTGGCCGGTGCTGAAAGTGTCGCTTAATTCTGCAGCCGTCCTGTATACCAACCTGTATGATTATCGTATTGCTTCCGGTACGATAGACGTAGCCGTCAATGGAATTAAAAATCTCGTCATACAGAACAGCCAGTCTCAGCTGAATCCCGGAAAACCCTTCCAGCCCTGGGGTTCTATGCCCGCTGTCGGATCGGAATTCTATATCGGCAGCGCAGAAGTATTCCAGAAGCAACTGACCTCCCTTGCCGTCGATGTGCTTTGGAATGAGGTCCCCCAGGCACAGCTGGGCGGATATTATGCAAATTACTTCGATACTTCCAGTTCGATCTCCAATACGGTCTTTACAGCAGACATAAACATGCTGTATCGTAACCAATGGGTGCGGCTCGTCAATACGGATCCCGCGCAAGGGACGACGGGTCCCGCCGCTGGCGGCAGTTATTATCTGTTCGATCCTTCCGACGCGACCATTCTCCATGAGATGGCCATCAACGCGACGGAATTGAGTTCGGCCCTTGCCCCTCTTGATTATACAAGGACGCCTGCTTTGCAGCAGCTGACCACTTTTGACAATACGACACAGGATGGTTTTATCGTATTGAGCATTACGGGACCAGTACTTAGCAGCAGCTTTCCTTTCTCTGCCTTTGGCCAGAACCAGTATCCGAATATTTATGCGGCCAGGGCGATCAAGATTGCAACCGGCACGACAGCCACACTTCCTAACCCTCCCTATACTCCTACGATCAAGACGCTGGCCCTTAACTATACATCGACACAGCCTATAGATTTCACCGGTACGGGCAGCCTGGAACAGTTCTTCCACCTGGAGCCCTTTGGCGCCGCGACGGTCGATCCCGCGGCCCCCTATCTCTTCCCGCAGTATCGGAATGAGACGATGCTTCCCCAGGCTCCGGATAATACGCAGTTGTATCAGGGCAATTTCTTCCTGGGGATTGGGAACCTGGTTCCGCCGGAAAATATCAGTTTCCTTTTCCAGGTCGCCGAAGGCAGCTCGGACACCAGTGTCATCATCAATAATTCGGATATTCAATGGAGTTACCTCGCTTCCGACAGGTGGATTCCCATCGAGCCGCTGGATATCCTGTCGAATACCACCAATGGATTCCAGACATCAGGGATCATTGCTTTTACGATCGGCAGTGATGCTACCAAAGATAATATGCTGTTGCCTGCAGGAAGTTATTGGATCAGGGGCAGCGTCGCCGCTAACCCGGCTGGCATCAGCCAGTTTACCAATGTAATGACGCAGGCTGTACAGGCCACCTATGTCCTTCCGACGTCTACGCAAGGAGGCGCTCTTGCTTCCCTGCCGTCCGGTCTGACCCCGGCCGAACAGCTAGCCGCTCTTACCGATGAGCATCTTGCAGCGCCCCTTCCAGCCCAGCGTATCAGCAGCGCGGTCGTGAGGAATCCTTCCATAAAGACCATCAGTCAGCCATACGAATCCTTTAACGGAAACCCCGGCGAAGGAGCAACATCCTTCTACACAAGGGTAAGCGAACGCCTACGTCACAAGGGCCGCTCACTGACGCTATGGGATTATGAACGCATCATTTTAGATGGCTTCCCCTCTATTTTCAAAGTAAAGTGCCTGACCCATACGGATGAGAACACGGATCTTGCCCCTGGCTATGTCAGCGCCGTGGTGGTGCCCAACCTGCTCAACCGGAATTATACCAACCCGCTGCAGCCGACGGCCAACCTGGTCACCCTGGAGAATATCTCCACCTACATGCAGGGATTCATGCCGCCCTGGGTAAACTTCATTGTCGACAACCCGGTCTACGAACAACTGCTGCTTGATTTCAGTGTGGGATTTATCGCAGGGAAAGATCCCGGCTTCTACGGCAACAAACTAAACGAAGATCTGAAGGAGTTCCTCACCCCCTGGGCTTATGAGGCGGGGCAGGATATCGTCTTTGGCGGAAAGATCTATCAGTCGGATATCATCGTGTTTATCGAAGGGCTGGATTACGTCGACTATGTGACCGACTTCAACCTCTATCACATTTTCGATGGAGAAGACGTAGAAGGACTTGGCATCGGAAGCATGACGATCGGATTGGACTTTATCATTTCGGATTTTATTCCGCCGGTCGTGCCGGATATGACCATTGGATTGGATTTCGTCGTCGGGTCGAGCACCGAGGTAGCGCAGGCTTCGGGGCCAAGAAGCATATTGGTTTCGGCGCCCAAACATCGGATAAAGGTATTGACAGGAGACTATGCCTGTTCGGGGATGGATTACCAGGGCATCGGCTTTATGGCGATCGGCGTGGATTTCGTAGTCGCTTAACTATTATCAATCATATTTCAACAAAGTTCATTTAAAACATAGCACCATGGCACAACAAAATAGAGTTAACCTGAAAAGTTACTTCCTGACCGGCTCCAAACCGACCCAAGGTAATTTCGCAGATTTTGTAGACTCCACTATCAATATCGCAGACGACGGGCTTAGCGTCGACAGCAGCGGCAATGTCGCTATAGGCGGCGGGCTCAGCATCAAAGGAAGTGCGCTGACCACTCCGGATACTATTGCCTGGAATGGAACAAGCTTTCAGTTCAGGGACAATACGGGCTGGCAGACCCTTTCCTTGGGCGCCAGCACTTCTTCTCAGTGGACGACCGTAGGAACGGGCATCAACCTGCTGACTGGCGGCGCGGGGATCGGTCTGCCGGCTGCGACACCGCCGACCTATCAATTCGAGGTAAACCTGGCCGTTACTTCGACAAGCCCGGCTCCTACAGCAGACTGTGTCAGACTGGGAAGCGCCGCCTTCTACCAGGATGCCTTCAAAACCTATCTGAGTCACCGCAGCCAGGCCGGCTTGCTCACGTATGCCTTGTCGCAGGACTCTTCCGGTAACACCTATCTGAACGCAGCAACAGGGATGGCTATCAATTTCTCGATTGCCGGAACTCCGCTGGCAGCCTTCTCCGGCGGCGCATTGAACATCGGCGGGGCCGCGGCTACAGCCGGTGCGCTATTGCTGGTAAACGGGAACGCAGCAAAACCTGGCGGCGGCTCTTTTATCGCCACTTCCGATGGAAGACTAAAGACAGAGGTTTCTGAATTTCATGACGGGCTGCAACAACTGAAGCAATTGAAGCCAGTGAATTACCGGTACAACGGAAAGGCTGGAACCAACGGCTCCGCCCGTTACGTCGGTCTTATAGCACAGGATGTTCAGCCTGTAATGCCCTATATGGTCAACAGCTTTATGGGCCGGCTGGAAGAGACCGATCAGCAGGATACCGAGTTACTGGCCCTCGATACCAGCGCGCTGACCTTTGTACTCGTCAATGCGATCAAAGAACTGGATAGCCGGATCGAAAAGCTGGAGGCCGGGCAGTATGCAGATACGATGAGTCACGCTTAACCTTTTTAAAACCATTATATGCTAGAATCAAACCGCGAACTGAATTTATCCTGTACAGTAGAAGAAGTCAACCTGATCCTTTCTGCGCTGGGCAATCTGCCTTTTATACAGGTGCATGAGCTGATCGCAAAGCTCCAGACCCAGGCTACCGCGCAATTGCTGCCCGCCAAAGACAATAAAGGGGGAACACCCGTCAATGGAGGAGCACGAACTGCGGCAGCGAATGGCGCTCCAGGACCAGAAGCCATCAACGGAAGTATGAAGCCCGATCCTGTTAACCATTAATTTTCCAACACATGGCCGACACCGTCGATACCAGTACGATGATCTCTACCGCCCCGCCGCCAAGCCAGGCAATGGATTTCGATCTCCTCCGGTCGCAGGGGATAAACGCTATTCAGAATCTGGCCTCGGCCAACTGGACGGATTACAATCTGCACGATCCGGGTATCACCATCCTGGAAGCCCTGGCCTATGCCATTACGGATCTTTCCACGCGAGCCAATCAATCGGTAGACGATCTGCTGGCAAGCAAGCCCGGCGCGCTTGCAACGGAAAAGGACTTTTTCTCCGCAGCCGAGATCCTTCCCTGCAGCCCGGTAACTCTTAACGATTTCAGAAAGATCCTCATCGACCAGGATAAGGTCCGGAATGCCTGGCTATCCCTTGCCAATACGTCGGAACAAGTATTTTATATAGACCGAGCAACAAAGCAGCTGACGTATACGGGCAAGGAGCAGATCATACTAAAGGGATTGTACAACGTACTGCTGGAGTTCGACGACGACCCCGTCCTCGGCGATCTGAACAGCAGCATCATCCAAAGCAAGCTACCTTCGGGTGATATCATGGAAGTGGCCTTCCCCTTCTGGGATGCGATCCCTGTTGCATGGACACAGTCGATAACGATCGTATCGATCACGCTGGAAGACGTCACGGGTACGCCCGGCGTAAAGCTAAAGCCCCTCGACGACGACAATGCCTATGATTATTTCGCCCTTATGGACGTCACTTACAATGGCGGCGCGACAACCGACCAGATAGGCGTTACTATTAAGGCGCCAAAGGGCACTGCGGCAGGCGATATCCTTACGCTGCTGACGGATATCAGCGCTACGGGCATGACCAACGTGTATAACAATAAGGTCATAGCCGCCTATGCCATCCTGGCGACGATAAAACAATACCTCAGCGCAAACCGGAATCTCAGCGAAGACTTTTTTACTTTCCAGGCGACAAGGGTACAGGAGATCGCGATTTCAGCGACCCTGCAGATTGCTTCGGGGATCAACGTAGAACAAACCCTTGCCGAATTATTCCACCGTCTCGACGAGTTCTTCGCCCCTCCTATCCCTTTTTATACCCTGAGCGAAATGCTGTCCAAACAGGGAATGACGCCCGACCTGATCTTCAACGGACCAAGACTGCAGCATGGCTTTATCGACGACGAAGACCTGCAGGAACTGAAGAGAGCCAATATCGTCTATACCTCGGATCTCATCCGCCTCATCCTATCGCTCAACAATGATTTCAATTACGGCAACGCGGGTGTGCTCAGTCAGAATAAAGGGATCATCGCGGTCGAAGATCTTCTTATCGGAAATTACATCAACAATCAACCCATCAACCTCAACGTCCGGAACTGTCTGGCCTTGAGCTCCGTGGATATTTATAAAGCAAAACTCAGTATCGACAAGTCGTCAATCACCGTTATCAAAGACGATACCGAGGTCTTGTATGATCTGTCTTCGGTCAAGACGTTGTTCAGCGCGTTAAAGACGCCAGTTAAGCCAGCTATCCCTTCATCACCGGAAGACATCGCTATTCCCACGGGCACACCAATGCCGATATCCGACTATTATTCCATCCAAAATGAATTTCCCCTTGTCTATGGGATTGGCCCGTCCGGGCTGCCGCGCTCTGCAAGCGCGGAAAGGAAGGTACAGGCCCAGCAATTAAAGGGTTTCCTGCTGTTCTTCGAGCAGCTGCTGGCGAATTATCTGGCACAGCTGGCCCATATCAAGGATTTGTTTTCTATCAACGCAGGCATCAACAACACCTATTTCTGGCAGTCACTCGACCCTGTACCCGATGTCACTCCACTGTTAGGAGGCGGATACGCAACGACCGTTCCGTCGCTGCTGGCCAACCTGGAACGCAGCCCCACAGCTATCAGCCGCAGGAATAATTTCCTGGATCATCTGCTGGCCAGGTTTGGAGAAGATTTTACTGACTTCGCGCTGCTGATGTACGCCAAACATGGCAGTGCGGCAACGAACGAACTGATACAGGACAAGGCCGCTTTTCTGGAAACATACGACAGCATCGGCTATAACAGGGCCAGGTCTTTTGATCAGACAAGCGCATCGCAATGGAACACGAATAATGTGCCTTCCCTCAAACAGCGTATTTCCGGACTGCTGGGCATCCCCTCCTACCAGGACCAGGATCTGGATTCGGGTACGATAGAAGGCTTTCATATGATCGAACATATTTTGCTTCGTCCAAAGACAAACGACACCATTCATGGCAATGTCGATCTTTTCCTGAAAGTTCCGCTCGATCCGGATGGCAATATCGTCAATGAGATGAAGGACCCCTATTCTTTTCAGTTGACCTTCGTATTCCCGGCGGGAGCTGGCCGTTTTGCCGATCCCGACATCAATAAATACGTCCAGAAGATCATTCAACGGGAACTGCCGGCACACCTCTATGCCAATGTTTATTGGGTCACCACTTCGGTGATGACACAATTCGAGACGGCGTTAAAAGCCTGGCTGACAGCCAATGCTGCCGGAACGAATATCGCAGCCATTACCGCCGCCAAGAATCAATTAATCACGGTGATCAATTCGCTCTCCTGATCGATATGAATGCAATACGTCAACATATCATCCACAGACAGATCATCGAGGTCGATATTTCCAAGGGCCGGAGTGTTGCTGTTTTACAGGACCGGATTCGCAATACCTGGTATGACAGGCTACTTCCTGCACTGGAGAATTTATTAACTGCCCTGGCCGGTGAGGAGGCCATTATCCGGATCGACCGGCTTACCGTCGATCTGGGGGAGGTCAATGAAGAAAAGCTGGAACAGCAGCTTACGACAAAAGCCATTGATTCGATCCGGCTTCAGCTGGAAGAAAAGCTTCGCTTTGATACGGCCGCCTCCGATGACCTGCGGGTAGTGCCTATCCGGAAAGCGGATACGGATATCCTGTTGCATTTCCTTGCCAATGGGCGATTGCCCTGGTGGTCACCGGTAAAAGACCTGGACAGGCTTGCCGCGGCGATCATCGAGGGTGGGACGCCTGCCGCCGGATTTGCAGAGCGGCTGTTTGCTGTCATAGCGGAGCCTGCAATACTGCGAAGACTGCGTTTTCAGTTCCCGGGGAAATTTCTTTGCTTCCTTGCGGCAAGGTGCATTCCTGGTTTCGACGAAAGATCGGAAGCCGATCCGGCAGAGGCGCTGGCGGCATATAGCAGGCGGAAATTTACGGATAGACAAGCCGGTTACGACGGCGATTGGGCAGGGGCGGCACAGGCTGACCAAGAAACATCGCTACCGGCAGAAGGTTTGATCGGGAAGCGTCTGGATCGGGGATCGGAGCCGCCTGAGGCCGGTGTCGTGTCTCCGAATAAGGCGCCCGATCGGGTCCCGGATGGAGCGGTTGCTAGCGAAGAGGCGCATGGGGATGAAAATGCTGTCGATCCCATGGAAATGGCGGCGCAGCCAGGAGAGAGAACGCCGGATGCTGGCGTCGGATCGGTCAATGGGGCTGGCTTGAGGGATGTGCTGCCCGGTGAGACGCAGACGAATGATGCACCGGCGGGGACCTTGCTGTCGGGCGCTGAGCTTTTTACCAGCTCTGATGGTTCAACGAAAGGACTGCCGTCCGAGGCCTCCGCGGAAAGAGAGGGGTGCGACAGCGGCGGAGCGAACTCCCGTAAAAAAGAAAAGCAGCCCATCGACAATGGAGCTATCTATATAGAACTCGCGGGTCTGGTCATTCTTCATCCCTTTATCAGACCATTCTTCGATGCGCTCGGGCTGACAGAAGAACGAAAGTTCAAGGATGAAACCAGCCTGCACAAAGCAGTTCACCTGTTGGGTTTCCTGGCCACAGGAGAAACGGATCTGCAGGAGCAAAGATTACTCCTGCCCAAATTATTCTGCGGCATGCCGCTGACCGCACCGATTGAACGTACCGGCATCACTACAGAGATCGAAATCGCAGAGGCCGAAAACCTGTTGACGCACACGATAGCTCATTGGAAGGCGCTGAAAAATTCGTCGGCTGCCGCGCTGCGGGAAGGTTTTCTGCTGCGGGAAGGCAAGCTGACGCAGACAGACAACGGCTGGCAGCTGGATGTGGAAAAGAAGACACTGGACGTCCTGATGGGCAGCATGCCCTGGGGCGTTTCGGTGGTGAAGTTCCCATGGATGGGTTCGCTGCTTTTTGTCAACTGGGGCTAAGACATCACAGGGATCAGGCAGCTTTAAAATGTCAACAATCAACTAAACAATCAATAACAGCTAACATGAGACACCTTGTTACGTTTATTAAAAACAGTAGTCTGGCATTTTTAATGCTATTCGGTCTGTTGTGCTCCACATCCTCTGCATTTGCGGGACCGGCCACCATTCATATCAGCACGCCTTCGGGAGCATTGCCTGATGGTTCGGCCTACCCTTCTCTTGCCTATTCTTATTCTTTTACCGCCACGGGCGATCTTAGCGGTCAGGCCTGGCAGATCGTACCTGCTGTCGGCGAGCATTTACCCATGGGTCTGAACTTCAACAGCAGTACGGGTACTATCTCGGGAACTCCCGATATATCCACAGCCGGCCAGACTTTCACTATTCATGTACAGGTCACCAACACGAACGACATTAATAATGGCAATGCCCCGGATCCGGGAACGCTATTCACCATCCACATTGCCCGTCTTCCAGTGGATGTCATGCTCGTCCTGGACAACTCTGCCAGTATGGGCTGCTGTTATAACCAGAACCCGTATGACGTCACGTGCGAGACCTGCGCTTCGGCAAGCGACACGCGTCTGAAGAAACTGCAGGCTGCCGTAGACAAGTTTATCACGCTGGGGACGGCAGGCGCCACTCCCTATTTCCATCTCAGCAATGCCAACCCGGATTATAATGATCGTTTTGGCGCCGTTGTCTTTTGTGGGTCACTTGACAACTCCCACAACACGTATGTTTCAACGCTCACCAATCTCAATGCGCTCAACACGTATATCGGAGGTCTCTCCACCTGCGGCGGCACCTGTATCGGCGGCGCGGTGGAAGGCGCAGTCTCCAGCATGACGAGCCAGACTTCCCCCAATCGTACCAGGAGTCTGCTGCTCTTCACCGATGGAGAACAGAATTATAACCCCATGATGACCACCACAGCCCCGTTGACCTTTGTATCACCGGATGCGGGGATTAATCCTTATGATCCCAGTCATCCAAACCCTCCATATGGTTCCTGTGCTTCACTGCCCGGCACATTACCCGTGTTTGATCAGAATTTCAAGAACGGCACGCCAGGCATTACCATCAGCACTATCGGCTTCGAGCTTCCTCCCGGCCCTGGCAATACGTTGCTGGCAGCTCTGGCTGATCCGGCCAATGGCGCAGGCGGTACTACCAATATCACCGGAACAGGCGCCGCAGGAATCGACGATTTCACCACGTTCTTTACAAACTCTTTTGTCCAGCTGCTGAATGGTTCCAGCCCACAGCTGGTAGGCGAGCTGAAAGGCAATACTGTCAACGGCGTCAACAGCTGGCCATTTATTGTCAACGACAGCGTAAAGAAGGTGTCGTTTATCATTACCTGTGAATCGGCAGGAACGGGCAGGACGTTCCCTTTCCGGGTATACAAGGACAGTGTGGATGTAACCAATTATGGAACGACTACGACCAGGAACGGGTTTGCCCTCTGGAATATGGATTTCCCTGCTTATATCGTCGAAGGCCCCTCGATCACTGCCGGCGGCCGCTGGACAATACAAAGCCAGGTCCCGCAAGTGATCGAATACAGCGCAACTTGCGTAGTAGATGATCATGGACTCAGTTATAAGTGCAGCACCGGCGGAACCTCTATGTTCACCGTCGGCAGCGCCATTCCGCTGACTGTCCGGCTGAGTAACAGGGGCGGCAGGATGAGAAGCGCTCACCCCGCGAAGATTGTCGTGCTGATACAACATAACACGGGCGACGGCGGTACAACACTCGCGCAGCTGCCCGTCTCCAAGGAAATCATCGGGCAGCAGACTGTTGTCGATCCTGGCTATAATAACCTTGGCCAGCTCAAGCATTTCTCCCTCCTGCAAACAAGCGCGGAGTACAGGCAGGCGCTAGGCCCCAACGTCGACTCTGTTGAACTGACGCTTCAGGGCGACAGCATCTATACCGGCAGTTATACGCCAAAAGTCACCGGCGCCTATAAGTTTACCTTCCTGATCCATGGCAAGGATTCCACGATCGGAGAATTTTATCGCAGCCAGACACAGTCCGGCGTCGCCAACCTCGCTCACTTCGACCTGTCGTCTTCCAATATAAAGATCGTTGAATTGAAAGACAGCACGACCGGCAGGCTCAGCGGTTATACGTTCACAATTATCTTCAAAGATTCTTCGGGTTTATTGCTGGGGCCCGCCTTCAACGAGTCAATTTTACTAAGCACCAATGCGGGCAAGTTCGGCAGAGTCGTGGATAACCTGGACGGTTCTTATACCCTGACACTGACGAATATCGGCAGCAACACCGATCCCCAGATCGGTATCGAAGTGAATGGTCATACTTATTACAACGGTACTGTTTCGGGATTAGGATCGGGCAGCGGCACGACAAGCCCAGGCATCTTCCACCACTGGTGGTTCTGGCTGATCCTGCTGATCATCCTGATCGCTATCCTGCTGGCGGCAAAGAAGAAAAAGTAACTATACCAGCCCAACCGGGCTCCCGCCCGGTTGGGCATTAATTTATACTATGAAAGAGCTGCATCATCAGAATGCTGTCGACCTGTTACAGGAGATCGAATGGTTTGGCAAGGTCGTCGACACCAGGCTGAAGCTATACCTGGGAGAGCAATGCGACTACAGCAGCATTTATGAAATAGCTCCGCCGGAATATCCGGCAACGGCGTCGGTTTTTGCCGAGTTTATACAGCACTACCAGTTATCTTTTAACGAAAGGATCCTGCTGCTGCTGGCGCTGCTGCCGCATATTTATCCGCAAACACTGGATATTTTCATTCGGCAAAGACAGGGCAGCGACCGGGGTCGTACGGAGTTTGGCGGCGTAAAGGGACTTGCTCACAACGGCTTTCTTCCTACGGGAGAAACGGCTCTGTTCCTGCTCGCCGGCAACGACCTGGGCAGGCGTTTCAAAATGCAGCAGTTGTTCGACGAGGGACATATCTTTCAACGGCATCATATCGTCTACCTGGCTTCGCAGCCGCCAAACGAGCCGATGTTCAGCGCGCAGCTGCTGATCAATGATGAGTACGTAGATTTTTTCACGGGAGGTACCTTGCGCAAACCGGCCTTTAGCATGGATTTCCCGGCCAAGTGTATCACGACGGGTCTGGATTGGGATGACCTGGTGCTGGATGGCAGCACGCTTGCGCAGCTGGACGAGATCAAGATCTGGCTAAAACATGGCCAGCGGCTGCTGGACGAATGGGGCATGAGCGGCAAGATGAAGCCAGGTTATAAAGCGCTATTTTACGGTCCATCGGGTACAGGCAAGACCCTTACGGCAAGCCTGTTGGGCAAACTGGCGAATGTAGACGTCTATCGGGTCGATCTTTCGATTGTGATCTCCAAGTATATCGGGGAGACGGAAAAGAACCTCGAGAAAGTATTTACCAAAGCGGAGCACAAGAACTGGGTGCTGTTCTTCGACGAAGCGGATGCGCTTTTTGGAAAGCGCACGGGTATCTCCGACGCCCACGAC
>JAATGQ010000083.1 GCA_015654595.1 Chitinophagales bacterium
GGCTCAAACAGGAAGGACAGTATGTTGAACGTGATGAAGTAATTGCAGAGCTGGAAAGCGAAAAAGCAACATTCGAAGTCAACGCAGAAAAAGCAGGCGTCCTGAAAACCCTCGGCAAAGAAGGCGATACGCTCAAAATCGGAGACGTCGTCGCTCAAATCGACGAGACTGCGGCTCGTCCTGAAGGCAGTGCTGCTCCCGCCGCCGCTGCTGCTACGGCCGCTGCCAGCTCCGCAACTCCTGCCGCCCAGCCGGCAGTAGCTCAACCGGCCGTTACAAACGCCCCGGTGACCGCTATCTTCAACGATGTCAAAGCAACTCCGGTTGCCGCCGCCATGATCTCCGATAAGAAGATCGACGCCGGCTCCATCACTCCTTCCGGCGCCAATGGAAAGATCCTCAAGAACGACGTGCTCGAAGCGTTGGCTCATCCTGGCCGCACTCCTGGCGCTACGTTGTTCAGCCGGACCGACCGCCGCGAAAAGATGAGCAACCTTCGCAAGACGGTTTCCCGCCGCCTCGTAGAAGCAAAGAATACGACGGCCATGCTTACCACTTTCAACGAAGTGGATATGAGCGCTGTCATGGCCCTGCGTGCTAAATACAAAGACAAGTTCAAGGAAAAGCACGGCGTCAACCTAGGCTTCATGAGCTTTTTTACAAAAGCTACCTGTTATGCTCTTCAGGAATTTCCTGCTGTCAACGCCTATATCGATGGCGATGAACTGGTCTATCATGATTACTGCGATATCTCAATCGCTGTCTCTGCTCCCAAGGGGCTCGTCGTTCCGATCATCCGCAACGCCGAAAGTCTGAGCATGGCCGACATCGAAAAGAAAGTCGTAGAACTGGCTACCAAGGCCCGTGACAATAAGCTCGGTATGGATGAAATGCAAGGCGGTACGTTCACCATCACCAATGGCGGCGTATTTGGAAGCCTGATGTCGACTCCGATCATCAATATTCCCCAGTCTGCTATCCTTGGGATGCACAAGATCGAAGACCGAGCCGTTGTGGTTGGCGGTCAGATCGTGGTTCGCCCGATGATGTATCTGGCCGTTAGCTATGATCACCGTATCATCGATGGACGCGAGTCTGTCAGCTTCCTGGTCCGGATCAAGGAATTGCTCGAAAATCCCGATCAGTTGCTTTTTGGTAAAGACCCGCTTAAAGCGTTGTTGGAACTGTAAAGGCTTTCAAATAACATAACTCAGCGCCGTGTTCTTCTGAACCCGGCGCTGCATTTTTTTAATGTAATCATGAAATACGATAACCAGCTTCGTTATACGGTATCCGTCGTCGAGACCTATCGGGGGGAAATGCCTCTGGCAGCCTGGTTAAAGAACTATTTCCGGGAGAATAAGCAGATGGGGTCGCGGGATAGGCGGCTGCTGGGGGGGATGGTGTATTCATATTACCGTTTGGGGCACGCGGAGCGGGCTCTTCCTGTCAAAGAACGTCTTCTTCTCGCCTTCTTTCTTTGCCAGGATCAGCCGAGTGAGTTCCTCGGATATTTCTCCTCCCACTTCAATCAATCGGTCGGCCTTCCGTTGGAACAGAAACTGGCTATTGCGAAGGAGCAATATCCCGGTTTTGCTGTCGGCGATATCTTTCCCTGGGCAGATGAGCTATCGGACAGCATCGATCATGAGGCTTTTTGTCTTTCCTTTCTTCGCCAGCCAGATCTTTTTCTTCGTATCCGCCCGGGACATGAAAAGGCGGTGCTTCGCGCGTTGCCGCAGGGGGAATTTATTCCGCCGTGGACGGTGCGTCTGGGCAATGGTTTTAAGGTCGAAGAGTTGTTTACGCCTGATTTGGAGGTGGTGGTGCAGGATTATAGTTCCCAGCGGATTGGAGAGTTTTTGCGGCCGGGCGGATCGGGCGCTGGGCCTGATGGCGCCGAACCCCGCACTTTCTGGGATGCCTGCGCAGCCAGCGGCGGCAAGTCGATCCTGGCCCATGATCTCTATCCAAAGGTTAAACTAACCGTTTCCGATATCCGCCCCTCGATCCTGCACAACCTCAAACAAAGATTTGCTAAAGCCGGTATACACCAATATAAGAGCTTTGTGGTTGATTTGTCCCAGAGCGCTCCTTCTGCCGACGCGGTAAGCGCAGACCTGATCCTTGCCGATGTACCCTGCACTGGCAGTGGAACCTGGGCCCGGACACCCGAAGATCTTTACTTTTTCAAGCCTGAAAAGATTGCTCACTATACGGCTATACAAAAGAAGATCGTCACTGCTATCGCAAGCAGGCTTTCTCCTGGTGCAAGGCTGGTGTATAGTACTTGTTCTGTCTTTAAAAAAGAGAACGAGGTGGTTCTGGACTATGTTGCCGACCTTCCACTACAACGAATGGAGAATATAAAAGGCTATACGATCGGCGCTGACACGATGTTTGCGGCGGCGTTTGTCCGGTAAAGGCTGCCCGTGTGCGCGCATCTGGTCTGTTCGCCAGGGGCCTGCACGGCGCTAATTATGACTTAACAAGGTCATTGTAACCTCGAACCCGATCTTATATCCATCCTGTAAACCATCCGGAGTTGGGGGCTGATATTCCCATATCTCCGTATGGCGGTATACCAATCCAATATGTTTGGCATAAGTCTCCGACCAGTGGGTTCGGGAGGCAAAATTGTTCGGGTCCAGTATCGGCACGTTCGTGGAGGTATTTTCCTGCATTACCGTTATGGTAGAATCGTAGCCTGTAGCTCCGGCTGTATAAGGCTTATTGACGTCTTGATAGGTATACACCCAATTGTTCATATTCAGGTGGTTTCCGTCACTAAATGTAAATTGAAAGAAGTCCTTATAGGGATTATAGGGAAGATATACATTGCCGTTCCAGCTCGACCCTTCTATGATGGGTGAGCTGAGCTTTATAAAACGAAGGTTGTCTTCTGTCATTTGCAGGTTCCGCGAATCCGCATTGACGATATAGGTTTGATGAGGAGACCACAGGATGCCTGTCGTATCGCTGATGTAGCGGGTTACGAGCCAGTTCGTCTGGCCGGAAGCATCGATATAGGAGCTTTCTACCGAGTCCTTGGCCAGGTAGCTGGTAATGGTATCCAGTTGTCCGTAGAAATAAAAATTGAGGGAGTCGAGTCGGTAGGTGGCGGATTTGCCTACCTGCAAAGAAAGAAAATAGTCGGCTGCCTTTGCTGGGGTGGAAGTAGATTTTTTCTTGCAGCTTGTTATGGATGCCACGAGAAGCGCAACCAGTAAAAGGCTAGTGCAAAATTTCATAGTTTAAAGTTTAATGTCGGAGAAGCGATCTATTCGCGTCTCTCCAGGTCTAATTATGACTTAATAAAGTCATCGTCAGCTGGAACCCGATCTTATACCCCTGCTGTGTTCCATCGGGAGTAGGCGGCTGATATTCCCACATTTCCGTATGCCGGGATACCAGTCCCGTATGCCTGGCATAGGTCTCTGACCAATAGGTGCGGGAGGCAAACGAATTGGGATCAAGGATCGGCACGTTGATGGAATCATTTGCCTGCATAACCGTTACGGTAGAATCATAGGTGATTCCGCCGGCGGTATAAGGCTTGTTGACGTTTTGATAAGTATAAGTCCAGTTATCCAGATTCAGATGGGAGTCGTCGCTATAGTCAAAGAAATCCTGGTAGGGATTATAAGGCAGATATGCATTGCCGTTCCAACTGGATCCTTCTTCGACGGGGTAGGACAGCTTGATAAAGCGGAGGTTGTCTTCTGTCATTTGAAGGTTCCGCGAAGTTGAATTGACGATATAGGTTTGCCCCGGCGTCCAGAAGCTGCCCAGCGTATCGCTCATATAGCGCGTTACCAGCCAGGCTGTCTGGCCGCTGGCATCGATATAGGAGCTTTCAACCGAGTCTTTAGCCCAGTAGCTGGTGGTGGTATCCAATTGTCCGTAAAAATAGAAATTGAGGGAATCCAGCCTGTAGATGGCATATTTTCCTACCTGTAAGGGAATAAAATAGTCGGCTGCGTTTCCGGAGAAGGAAGTCGATTTCTTGCAGCTGAATATGGTTACGACGAGGGCTATAAGCAGTAAGAGGCTCGTGCGATTTTTCATATCGTAAAAATAAAAATCGGGGAAGCTATCCTTCCCCGACTTGCAAACGTATGGATAAATAAATTATTGCCTTTTCCTATGCCTCTTGTCGGTCATTTAGCCCGGTGTGCCGGTGTGTTGTCTCTTGTTTATCAAGACTTTAAAAGGCTGGCATGGATCGCTGGATGATACCGCCGCCAATTACTTCGTCTCCTTCGTAAAAGACCGCGCTTTGACCAGGGGCTATGCCTTTGGCCTTCCCATAAAAGCGAACTCCAACCTTGTCGGCATCCGGGTACAGGTTGCTGAGTGTGCCTCTGTCCTTATACCGGAT
The DNA here is from genome assembly GCA_015654595.1 of Chitinophagales bacterium. Classification (GTDB taxonomy): domain Bacteria; phylum Bacteroidota; class Bacteroidia; order Chitinophagales; family Chitinophagaceae; genus Puia. Next base: position 4,382 of record JAATGQ010000083.1, read on the forward strand.
CTTGGTGATCGCTTCCATACCAGGCGTGACAGTGTCGTATTTCATCCAGTTGATCTTTGCGACAGTCATTTCTTCCTGGTCGAGGTCCTCTTCATCTCCGAGTACGACCGTATTGGTTTCCGGCTGTATCGCCGTCACGTATACCGGTTTGCCGAAGGTGACGTCCAGCCCCTTCCGTTGTCCGATCGTATAGAAGGGATATCCCTTGTGCTGGCCGAGGATCCTGCCGTTCTTATCGACAAAATTGCCGCCTGTAACCCGCTCTTCCAGACCGTCGACCCGGCGTTTCAAAAAGCCGCGGTAGTCGTTGTCGGGGACAAAACAGATCTCATAGCTTTCCGCTTTTTTGGCGAGATCCGGATAACCATAATCCAGCGCCATCTTTCTGATCTCTGTCTTGCGGTATGGACCCAGCGGCAGTAAGGTCCTGCTGAGCAGATCCTGTTGCAGCCCCCAAAGCACGTAGCTTTGATCTTTTGTCTCATCCACCCCCTTGGCGATCGTATAGCGTCCATTGGTATGTTGGCGAACAATACCATAGTGTCCTGTTGCGATGAACTCACAATCCAGCGCATCCGCTCTTTTCAGCAAAGCGCGCCATTTGATATGTGTATTGCACAAAACACAAGGATTGGGTGTTCGGCCGGCGAGGTATTCGTCAACGAAGTTCTCGATCACAAAGTCGCCGAACTCCTCACGGATATCCAGTACAAAATGCGCAAATCCGTGTTGGACTGCGGCCATCCGCGCGTCATTAAAACTATCGAGGTTACAGCACCCCGTCTCTTTTTTCGATGCTCCTGCGCTTGCATAATCCCATGTCTTCATGGTGATCCCTACTACTTCATAGCCTTCATCATGTAACATGAGAGCCGTAACGGTACTGTCAATACCGCCACTCATTGCAACCAGGACTTTTCCTTTACGGCTCATATTTTTAAAAAATTCAACCGCAAATTTACATCTTTCCGGCTATTTTATGCTATATGCTTTTGTCTCCCGCATCTCTCCATCCTGTATGGTAATTTCCTTCCAGGAGCGTTTATTTTCCAGGTGAGCTACGTATACCGTTGTGTCTCCTTCAGTTACCTCTTTTACCCAGGTGATGGAGTAGCTACTGTAGGCGTCCCGCAGGGCAGAATTTATGGTCTCGGGCACATGTTCCTGGTCATAGGTAAGAACCGAATAGACCCAGCCGCCCCGCCAGTTATAGATCATCCGTCCCTCGACGCCCAGATCCTTATAATAGGCCAGGTATCCTTTTGGCAGCTTGTACCAGCGTTCGTCTTTCTCGTCGCCCATCTTCTGCCAGAAATCCCTTGTTGCTCTTACGGCTGCGGGGTCTGTGCCGATGGCATTGACACTCAGCAACTGCGCTGATTGTGTGGTCTGTGCTTTTAATCCATAACCGCTCAACAAAAGGTAGACGGCCAGAGGGAAGTTGATCATCTTTTTCATGGCGATAATTTTTATTCAAAACTATCGCAGGAGGGAACGTTTGACCAGTCAGAACCAGTCCCTGACGGGTTATCCCGTTTTTTGCATGGATTGGGTGAGTAAATGGCAGATCGTGCGCCGCCGTTTGTAAAGGGGGCGGCTGCAGGCTGCCGAAGAGTTGGCGGCTGCGGGCCGCTAAGACCGATTTGGCTGTAATTTTCGAAGCAGTCCTTCTTTCCGGCTGCGGGAGACATTGATAGAAGAGCCATCCGACATTACGAGATAGCCGCCTTCTCCCTTTACGTATTTGCTGATCTCATTGAGATTGACCAGGCTGGAGTGATGGACGCGGACAAAGAAGTACTCTTCCAGCAGCTCTTCGATCTCCTTTAGTGTCCGTGAAGCGATCACCCGCTGCTGGTTCTTTAAGGTGAGGATGGTGTAATTGCTGTCCGATGTGCAATGGACGATATGATCCACTGTTACCATCTGCAGGCCTTCCATTGTAGGAATGGCTATCTTATGAAAATGATGTGTGGGATTTTGCAGCTTCTGAAGCAAGATATCGATCTGCTGCGGCAATGGAAAGGCGAGCCGCTGTTCTACTTTCTTTATGCTGTGCTGGAGCTCTTCCCGGTCTATGGGTTTTAACAAATAATCCAAGGCGCTGAAGCGGATCGCCTTTATCGCATACTGATCATAGCTTGTCGTAAAGATCAGCTCAAAGGATAGGTCCTTTATCTTTTCAAGCAGCTCGAACCCGTTCATCCTCGGCATTTCGATATCGAGGAACAACAGCTGCGGGCGCTGTATCCGGATCGCTTCCAGCGCATCGGCCCCGGAGTGGTAGCACCCCATCACTTCGACCTGGGGGCAGTATCGACCCAAAAGCAGCACGAGGGCTTCGCAGCAATAAGGTTCGTCGTCTACGATAGTCGCTTTGATCATAGGTTTTGTTTTTCAATTAAGTGCTTCTGCCGATTCTGTGATTGGGCTGTGGAGCCTGATATTCAGTATAACCTTTGTTCCGGCTGCATTTCCCTGGTCATCATAGAGGTCTTCGATCCTGAAGAAGTGTTCGGCGCCGGATAAAAGCGCCATACGTTCTGCGGTGATCTGTAGTCCCATCGACTTATGTTTTTCGACAGATTTACTTTTTAGAAAGGCCGCCTGTTTTCTGCCAATACCATTGTCCTGGATGATACAGGTCAGCATGTCTTCGCGGCAGAACATTTCGATAGATACCAGCCCCCTTTGCTGTTTGTGCAGCAGCCCATGCCAGATCGCGTTTTCAACAAAAGGCTGAAGCAGCAAGGGGGGTATGTGGATCTCGCCCTCGTCTATATCATCGTCGAGAATAAATTCATAGTCGAATGCATCTTTGAACCTGAGCCGCTCCATATCCATATACAGCCTTAATACTTCCAGCTCTTCTCCAAGCGTGATCAGGGAATGTCTTGAATGATTCATGATCATCCTCATCAGCCGGTAGAATTTGGTGAGATAATCCGAGGCCGCCTCTGTTTCATGGTTGAGGATAAAGTAGTTGATCGCATTCAGGCAATTGAAAATGAAATGCGGGTTCATCTGGCTTCTCAGCGCCTGTACTTCTAATTCCTTGGCGCGCTGCTGGAGGGCCGCTTTTGCCCGTTGGCCTTCCAGCCACTGTATCTCGAGTCTGTTCTTTGCCTGCTGGGCTTCGTTCTTTCTTCTGACCTGGATGTAGCGGAAAGAAATAAATCCAGAGAGCAGTAATACGATCATTCCCCCGATCAGCACGTTCCTTACGATGGTCTGTTGTTGTATATAGGCGTCGGAAAGTTCCTGTTCCTGCTTTAGCAAACGGATCTTCTGCTCGAAATGAAAGGAAGCAAAGCGGCCTTTTACCTGGTCATTCATAATACTATCCCGCATCGAGATATATCCCCGGTAGTAGAAATAGGCGCTATCGGTCCGGGACTTGCGGTCGTAGATCGTATAAAAGATCTGGTAGCCGTCGCGGATATTTTTCTTGGCTTTTGTGGCGCTTGCCATTGTCAATTCTTCCCGGGCATAGGCCGCTGCGTCTTCATCTTTCTGTAAGCCCAGGTAGGCCTTGGCCAGGTCCTGGAGACAGCGCATGGTCTGGTTACGGTCGTTCAGCCGCCGCTGGATGACGATGCTCTGCTGGAGGTAGGGCAGAGCGGAGGCATAGTCTTCCCGGCACAGATAGTATTCCCCTTTGCTGACGAGCCAGGTCCGCATCACCATTGGCGTCAGCTTTGCGCTATCGAGCTTTCCATAATAGTATAGGGCGCTGTCGTATTTGTGTTGGTGGGACAGCAGTTCTGCATATTGCAGCAGGTCCCAGGGGTCTATCTTTTCGGTCATTCCCCTATATCCCATCTGGAAATATTTTTTCGCCGAGTTATAATCTTCTATCTGTATAAAGAGGCCGGCAAGGGATTGATACATCCAGTGCTGTTGCATCTCGTTGTTGTTTTGTTCCGCTATTCCGATACACTGCTGCAGGATGTCGAAGGCTTTTCCATAGTCGCCTCGTTCCTGGTAGGCTTCGGCCATGAGAGACAGCATAAAGATCTCTTCGTCTGTATTTCCTGCTTCCCGTGCGTATAAGCGTGCCTGGTCGTAATCACAAAGCGCTTCATCATAATGACTTTGCGCGAAAAGAGAAAATCCGAGTGCGTAATAGGTGACGGTGATCCCGTATCTGTCATTCGTCTTTTTGAACCAGTCCAGGGATTGTCTTGCCAGCTGTTCGCTACGGGCAAAATCGTTGGACTGCATATTGACCAGTACGGCTTGACAGGCGAGGGCGACGGCGATTCCGTGCGGGTAGTTGGCTTGTTTTGAAAGGGACATGGCGGCGGTGGTCCAGGCCCAGGTTTGTGAAATGACCGAGTCGCTTTTCTTGCGGATAAGGGAAAGCGCCAGTTTTTCGAGGCTGTCTACCTTGTGCCGGGTGCCGGGTTCCGGTTCAGACTCCGCCTGAATCGCTGTTACAGCAAGCAAGGTAATTATGATAGCGAGTTTTCTCACCTTTTTAAAGTTACGGACCTTGGGGCGTTCTTTTGTTACCGCTCTTCCGAAATGAGCAGTTGGGGGCTGGGGGATGCCGTTTGTCGTTTTGGTCGAGCGGGTGAGGGAGGAGAGGGCCTTAAGCGCCGGGGGGAGCGGCCTTGGATGTGGTGATCGGGCGGCGCGGGGCGGGTTGGATCGTTGCGGGCGGGGTTCGGGGGACTTGCGTGCTGCGGGTGGCGCGCCTGGGGGGCGTTTCAGCGCCGGGAAGGTGGGCCGCGAGACTGGGTTGCTGCGGATGGCGGGCTCGTGGGAGGCGGGGAGTGGGGGGATTTGAGCGTTGCGGGCGGGGTTCGCGGGGCTTGCGTGCTGCGGGTGGTGTGCTTATCGGCCGGACTGATGGGGCGATCCCCCTTGGGGGAAACTTCAGGAAAACTTCTTCCTGCGGCCATAAGGAAATGGTGTAAATTGCCCCTCTACTATAATTTTACCATTATGATAAAACTCCAAGTAATCGGCAACCTGGGTAAGGACTGTGTCACCAATACGGTGAATGGAAAGAATGTGATTAATTTCAACGTGGCTCACACGGAGAAATTCCGCGACGCACAAGGAAACCAGAAGGACAAGACGATTTGGGTGGAATGTGCTTACTGGACGGACCGTACGGGTATTGCGCCTTATCTGAAAAAGGGAACACAGGTATATGCAGAAGGAACTCCCGAAGTAAGAACCTATCCCAAGCAGGATGGAACTACCGGCGTTTCCCTGACGCTGCGCGTACAGAGCGTTCAACTACTCGGCAGCGGGAACAGAACCGAAGGCGGCGGCGGATATTCCGGCGGAGGTTACTCTGGCGGCGCTTCCGAAGGTTACGGGGCTCCAGCAGGGACTTCAAGAGTCTCTTCGCCTGGCGATATGACGGAGCCGATCGATGATTTGCCGTTCTAAAAAACTTTCTCGAAGGCCCGCCAGAAGCGGGCCTTTTGCTTTCTGCCGCCCAAGTGCTGCCCGAGCGCGGCCCCTGGCTTTCTGCCGTCCAGGCCTGCCCAAGTGCTGCCTGAGCGCGGCCCCTGGCTTTCTGCCGCCCAGGCCTGCCCAAGTGCTGCCTGAGCGCGGCCTCTCGCTTTCTACCGCCCAGGCCCGGCCTAGTGCTGCCTGAGCGCGGCGCGCCTACCGGCTTTGGCCGGCGACCAGCGCTTCCACTTCCGCCCGGCTCACGGGTTTATGCTGATCATCCAGATCGATCACGATTAAATAGCCGGTTCTTCCTGGTGTCGACAAAAACGCATTGACCAGATTATTCTGCTCGCTTACCAGCAAATGGCCGCTTGTCGGATTCCACAACTCCTTGGCGCATAAACAGCCCATCGTCGGCGTCAGCGGATAAAAGGGCCAGTTCTTATAGTATTCCGGGTCGATGGTCGTCCCATGCGCAATGATCTCCGTCCTGCCGATACGCCCGGCAATCCAGGCTTCCTGCATCGGCGTATAAGATCGCCAGCTTGGGGGGAGCAGGTCTTGGTACAGGGCCAGAGAATCGAGGGCGGGCCTGGATGGGGCGGCGGCAGTTGACGATGCGGAGGTATTGGCCAGGGATGAAACGGAGCTGCGTGGAGAAGTGGGGCTTCCGAGGGTTGGTGGGGCAGTATTGCTTTTTGTGGTGGAAGGGCTTGTGCTGGCGGCCGTGTCCTGCAAGTGAAAATAGTCTTCCCAACGTCCCTCCGACGGCATGAGAAGCTGCAAGTTGGGAGTTGGCCCAATCATACTCGTCTTCGAAACATCCGTTCCCTGTATGCTAAAAATGCCCTGCGGCGTATTTCCATTGGTTAGGAAGAAGGGCAGGGCCGGTCCTGATCTGGCGAGCTGTTCAAAGACCTGCAGCCGCCCTTGTTTGTCACGCACCCATGACCCATCGGCGTTTTGAACGACTGCCATGCCGGGGTAGTCCCTGTCCCTTCGCTGAAAGGAAAAGATGATCTTTTTTTCTGTCTTTGGGGTGTGTTTGAATAGATCCGCCAGGGAGGGGCGTTTTTCCGCCCGACAGCCCAGATAGGTTTCCAGCGCCTGCAGCAAAGGGATCGTATCGTATCCCGGAAAACGCTCCACCATTTTTATTTTTAGCGTATTGGCGTTGTTTGTACTGGTATCTATCCTGTAAAGATAGACGGCGCATAAGGCAAAGAGATGTGGATTAGTTTCCTTATCCAGTAAGGTCCGGACATTGTCTGTATATCGTCGGGGTTCAACGGCATACAGGGCTTCGAGGAAGGCCCTTTTTGTATCGTAGCCGATGCTGTCGTAGCCCGCAAAGAGCCTGTTAAAGCCCTGCGCGACCTCCGGCGGATCCAATAAATATTGTTCTATCGCCCAGCAGGCAGATAAATAGCCGTCTTCCGAATCCCTATCCAGTGGTGCCGCGAAATGTCGGGCGATGATTCGCTCTTTCAGGTCTTTTTCCAATGCTGTCCGATGCTGATAGAGTACCGCATCCGAATAGATGTCCTCGCGTCTTGTCTGCGTATATCCCATTGTCGTTAACAGCAGGACTGCTCCGCAGAGTAATGTTCGCAATTCCGATTGGCTCATCTTACGAAGGTAATAAAACTCAAAAGTATTTTTTTAGCAGGCCTGCTCCGGAAAAAATGCGGTAATTTCAGACCTTCAAACGAGAAACCAACATGAAAAAACTAACGTTCAGCTGCCTGATCGGCCTTTCTGCACTCATGGCCCTAACGGGTTGTGGAGGTTCTGGCGACACGACCGCCAAAACCACGGACTCTACTGCGCAAAAAAATGATTCTGCCGCCGCTGCGGTTACCAGGAACTGGAAGATCGGCGTGCAGCTCTGGACCTTCCATGAAGCTGGTCCCTTTGTCTCTTCCATCGCAAAAGCCGACAGCGCCGGTGTGAAATATGTCGAAGCCTTCCCTGGTCAGCCTATCGGCGGAGGGAGCAAGGATACTTTTGGCGTCCGTATGTCTGCGGGGACAAAGGCCATGATCAAGAAGCTGTTGCAGGACAAGGGCATCCAGATCGTAGCCATGGGTGTCATCGTTCCTCAGACGCTTGATGAATGGAAAAAATACTTCGAGCTGGGTAAAGAATTCGGGCTTAGCTATATCACTGCCGAGCCCCTTAAAAATCAATGGGACGGCATCGATAGTCTCGCTGGTGTGTATGGGATCAACGTTGCTATCCACGACCATCCCCGGCCAAATGCCTACTGGCATCCCGATTCCGTATTGGCGGCTGTTAAAGGACATCCCCATATCGGATCCTGTGCCGACGTGGGCCACTGGGAACGCAATGGTCTTGATCCGGTGGATTGTCTCAAAAAGCTGGAGGGCCATATTTTTGGCGTTCACCTGAAGGATATCGACTCCGCTGGTAATACCAAAGCCAATGACGTCGTTGTGGGTACCGGCGTTATCAAGTTTACGCCTATTTTCCAGGAGCTCTATCGTCAGCAGTTCAAGGGTATGTTCTCCGTCGAAAGAGAGAACAACTGGCTGAACAATGTTCCCGATGTGATCGCTACCGTAAAATTCTATAACGACCAGGTCAGCAAATTATAAATCATTCAACTCTCTATATTATCCGGCCGGCGCATCCTTGGGTGCGCCGGCCTTAATTTCGACAATCCAATGGCCAATAACCGTCCCGAATCGACCTCAACGACTACCATTCCTTACGATGAACTGTTTGCATTTGCCGTCGCGATCTTTGAAGAGATCGGCTGTCCCGAAAATGAAGCGCATACCGCGGCGCTGGCCCTGCTTAGCGCCGATCTTCGCGGCGTGGATTCCCATGGCGTCGCCCGTCTGATCGGTTATGTCCGTCTTAAAGAAGCCGGCCGCGCCAATCCCAAACCCCAGGTTCGGATCATCCATGAGACGCCTTCTACGGCTGTGATGGACGGCGATGGCGGGCTGGGTCTGGTCGTCGCGCCATACGCGATGCAGGTAGCGATCGAAAAAGCCGAAAAGGTCGGGACGGGCTGGGTAAGCGTACAAAACTCCAATCACTTTGGTATTGCGGGTTATCACGCGTTAAAGGCGGTAGAAAGAGAAATGATCGGGATTGCAATGACCAATGCCAGCGCGCTTGTTTCGCCGACATTTTCTACCGAACGTCTTCTGGGAACCAATCCGATCTGTGTTGCCGTTCCCGCGGGCGAAGAGCCTCCTTTTGTTGCCGACCTGGCTACTACTACAGCCGCCAACGGTAAGCTGGAGATCCTGCAGCGCAAAAGCGAGGAAGCCCCGCTCGGCTGGATACAGGACAAGGACGGCAACCCAACCACCGATCCCCATGCCCTGAAGACCGGCGGCGCCTTGCTGCCTCTTGGCGGCGACCGGGAACACGGCAGCCATAAAGGATATGCCCTCGGCGCAATCGTCGATATCTTTTCCGCGGTCCTGAGCGGCGCCAACTATGGCCCCTGGGTACCTCCCTTCCCCGCCTATGTCCCCATGCCCACGGGTATGCCTGGTAAAGGTATCGGGCACTTCTTTGGCGCTATGCGGATCGACGCCTTTCGCCCTGCGGAGGATTTTAAATTTCATATGGATCAGTGGATAAGACGTTTTCGTTCCGCGACGCCGATCGCCGGCCAGGAAAAGGTGCTCATCCCCGGCGATCCCGAGCGGGCGATGGAGGCCGAAAGACGCCTCCACGGCATCCCCCTGCTGCAACCCGTCGTCGATGATCTGAAGACGCTGGCGGCCCGGTTGAACGTTGCTTTCCCCGGATAGAGCTGCCTGCAATGGAGGGACTCAGGCTGCTGAGGCAAGACGGGTTTGCCGTGGCTAAAAGTTGCCTTCCCCGGCTAACAACATTCTAATAACAATTGACCATGGGGGCAGGACGTAACACGCCCCAATAAACTATTATCTTTGAACGGAACGCCCTGGCCGGGTGTCTGACGTACAATGAAAAAAGTCCTATCCTTCCCGATAGCCCTGCTGTTCTGTCTGTCCTCTTTTATCGCGGCAGCACAAACGAATGTCCTGACGGGGATCGTAAGAGACTCTGCCACCGGTAAGCCGCTGCCAGGGGTAAGCGTATTCTTTAACAGTACGTCCCGGGGGACGGTAACCCGCCCCGACGGAACCTTTATCCTTCAGGGTTTCCCCCCGGGCCGGTATGAAATGATCGTTTCCGCCATCGGCTATGCGAACTATATAACGGAGATCAACAGCCATCACCTTCCGGCTTCGATGAATATCACGCTTCACACGGAAGCGGCAGAACTGGCCGCCATTACCGTAGAGCCCTATCTGAAAGATGGCTGGAAAAAGTACGGCAAGACCTTTTTGCAGTACTTTATCGGCACTACGGCCAACGCCAGCTCCTGTACGATAAAGAATAAAGACGTACTCCGGTTTCATTTCTATCTGAAGAGCAATAAATTGTCCGTTACCGCGGTGGAACCATTGCTGATCGAAAACAAGGCCCTGGGCTATGAATTGGAGTACAGGCTGGACCGTTTCGTCTGCGACTTTGCTTCCAATATCGTTTCCTACTACGGCTATCCCCTTTTCCGGGATATGAAGACAGACGATGATCTGAAGAAGAAAAAATGGGAGAACAACCGGCAGCTTGCCTATATGGGCTCCGCTATGCATTTTATGCGCAGCCTGTACAATCAAAAAGTAAGGGAGGAGGGTTTCCTGGTGAAGTATAAGATCCCTGTGCCTAATGTCGAAAAGCAAAGAGTGAAAGGCATCTATACGCCCAATGTCACCAAGTCCGATTCCATACCGATGGATAGCCTGCATCATTATTGGAATGTATTGCGCGAACCGGATTATTATTGGCAGGAAGTGGGAGATCCATCCGGGCTGCTGACCATCCTGCAGGATAATACTCATGTGCTGTTCTTTAACGGTGATCTTACCGTGATCTATGGCAATCCCAAAAGAGGCATCGCCTACTCCGAGTCTTCGATACGACTGATGAACCAGCAGCCGATCGCCATTGATGAGAATGGAAGTTATTTTCCTCAGAAGGAGGTGTTGAACCTGCAGAGCTGGAGCATTACGGAAAATATGTCGAATTTGCTGCCGCGGGACTATGACATTAACTCGACTATTCCTTAGCCCCAATGATCGTCGGCTGATCGTTTGGCTATCGGTTCGTTTATGATTACCTGGACAGCACGTTTAACTATGATGGCTAACCGCTATTTCGTAGAAGCCGATCCCTTAATGCTTCAACCATCCACTGGCATCCATCCAATTGATCATCCGCTCGGACCAGTCGTCTTTGGCTGTGGTATTGTGCAGCCCGAAGCCGTGGCCGCCATGGGGGTAGATATGCATTTCTGCGGGTACGCTTTTTTGCTGTAAAGCCGTATAAAAATCAAGACTGTTGGCTACTGCCACCGTCTGGTCATCGCCGGCGTGCACCAGAAAAGTAGGGGGCGTGGCTGCCGTAACCTGGTATTCGTTGGAAAAAGATCGTACCTGTTGGGGTGTCGGCTGGAGCCCCAGCAGGCTTTCGCGTGAACCGCGATGAGTGAGGCTGTCGGTCATGCTGATCACGGGGTATAGCAGGATCAGGAAGTCGGGGCGTAGAGAAATATTGTTTGGGTTGTCGATATAGGCTTTGTCAAAATGAGTTCCGGCGGTGGAGGCCAGGTGACCGCCGGCAGAAAATCCCATAAGTCCTATGCGGGAAGGATCGATTCCCCAGTCTTTTGCCTGCTGTCTGACCAGCTGGATCGCTCGCTGGGCATCCTGCAGGGGACCAATGGTTTTGTCGACCATCGTTTCATCGCTGGGCAGACGGTATTTTACCACGAAGGCGGCTATCCCATGGTCCGTAAAGAACTTTGCTACTTCCATTCCTTCATGCGCCATCGCCAGATGCGAGTATCCGCCGCCGGGGCAGATGACGACCGCCGCTCCGACCGCTTTCTCCTTTGCCGGCAGAAAGACAGTCAGGGTTGGGTGAGTGACCTTGCTCAAGGTATAATAGCCGGGGCGATTACCGGGATCGACCACCTCTGTGACCGTGGAAGGCTTAGAATTGGGGATCGGGCCGTCGCCGTAAAGTGGTAACTCCTGCTGTGCTGTCGCCATAAAAAAGGGAAGTAAGAAAAGGACAGAGAATAAAGTCTTCATATGCTTGACATTCGGTACCCTAATATAGCACAAAAAAGGAGGCAATCTATGAGTAAGATAGATAACCTCCTTTTTTCATTGATGTCCGGCAAAGATGCCTTTGCCGGGGGCCCACCAAAGGTGAGGCGTTTGAAAAAAAACTATAAAGGTTAGATGACGAGCATCGCATCTCCATAGCTGAAGAAGCGGTACTTGTCCTTGATCGCTTTCTTATAGGCTTCCATTGCCAGGTCGTAGCCGGCAAAGGCGCAAACCATGATCAACAGACTCGTTTTTGGCAGGTGGAAGTTGGTCACCAGTGCGTCGGCGATATTGAACTGATAAGGCGGATGGATAAACGTATTGGTCCAGCCTTCCGAAGGTTTCAGCAGTTTCTCCGCTGTTAAAGAGGACTCGACTGCGCGCATCGTCGTGGTGCCGATCGAGCAGATCCGGTGGTTTCCCAGCCGGGCCTTGTTGACGATCTTACAGGCGTCTTCTTCGATCCGGTAGTATTCGGCGTCCATCTTATGTTTACTGAGATCTTCTACTTCGATGGGACGGAAGGTGCCCAAGCCTGTGTGCAGGGTGATTTCCGCGAAACGTATACCCTTGATCTCCAGCCTCTTGATCAGCTCTTTGGAGAAGTGCAGGCCTGCTGTAGGAGCCGCCACGGCGCCTTCGTGCTTTGCGTAGACGGTCTGATAACGCTCTTTGTCTTCCTCATCGGGCTTGCGTTTGATATACTTCGGCAAGGGCGTTTCTCCCAATATTTCCAGAACCTGGCGGAACTCGTCATCAGTTCCATCCCAGAGGAACCGGATCGTACGTCCGCGGCTGGTGGTGTTGTCGATGACTTCTGCCACCAGCTCGTCGTTGTCTCCGAAATACAATTTGTTGCCTACGCGGATCTTTCTTGCGGGATCAACGATGACATCCCATAAGCGGTTTGGTTTGTTCAGTTCACGCAGCAGGAAAACTTCGATCTTGGCGCCCGTCTTTTCCTTACGGCCATACATACGGGCTGGAAATACCTTTGTATTGTTGACGACAAATACGTCCTTGTCATCAAAGTAATCGAGAATATCGCGGAAGTGCTTGTTGTCGATCTGGCCCGTTTTACGGTTGACAACCATCATCCGGCTGTCTTCTCTCTTCTTCGCAGGGTGCTGGGCTATAAGGTTTAATGGGAGATCAAACTTGAACTGTGAAAGCTTCATGTGGAATTTTTAAATTAATGATTAGCTCCATTCTATTATTCTATGGACGCTTCGCACATGATACCAGGTAGGTGGTGTAGACAAACGTGCGGAGGACTTCTCCGGCGCAAACCAGGTCTTACGGCACCCGATTTGATATCATGTTACGGCATGATTTTTCAAGCGGGCGAAGGTACAAACTAAATTTATTCTTGCCAAATAAAGTTTTCGATCGCCGCTTTTTAACCGCGTTAATGATAAGCAATATTCCTGCCGCGCCGTAAAATAATTTTTCTGAATTGCCGTCTTTTATGCAACTTCATAATACATCGATTAACCCTCCTTATAATGAGATCTTCCCCTTTTCGGTATTGTGTTTTGGTGATCGTTCTGTTTCTATTTCAGTCAGCTTCCCTGACAGCCCAGTCCAGACAAGAGAAGAAATATCCTGCTCTTTTATGGGAGATCACGGGTAACGGTCTCAAAAAGCCTTCCTATCTCTTTGGAACGATGCATGTCAGCAGCAAGCTCGTTTTCCATCTCAGCGACTCTTTCTACCTCGACATCAGGAACGCCGATGTCGTAGCGCTTGAACTGGACCCCCAGCTTTGGCAGGATCAGATGTTCCGTTTTGAGAACCTGCAATCCAACCTCCGCTTTTTTACCCAGGGGGCGCCGGCCGATCTGCTGAATGAACGCTCTTTCCAGTTGGAAAAGTATGACGACCAGTTAAAAGCTGCCCTTAGTGACGAGCCTACGGTCATCAACGGTCTGCTTTACCGGACGTATCGGACCCGGGCCGACTTTGAGGAAGATACCTACCTGGACCTCTATATCTATCAGACCGGCCGCAGGCTTGGGAAGCAGGCGACGGGTGTCGAGAACTATTTTCAGACCGAACGCCTGGTCATGGAGGCTGCCCAGGATATGATGAAGGACAAGAAGAAAAAGGCGTCTTATTCCGATGGCGAATCGCCTTATGAGCTGGAACGGAAGACGCAGGAGGCCTATCGCCAGGGTGATCTGGACATGCTCGACTCGTTGGAGAAATTGATGGAACCCTCCGAAGCTTATATGGAGAAGTTCCTGTACCGGCGCAACGAGATCCAGGCTGCTTCCATCGACAGTATTGTCCGTACGCATTCGCTGTTCGTCGGCGTCGGCGCTGCCCATCTGCCTGGCAGAAGAGGCGTTATCGAGCTGCTGCGCAGGAAGGGCTATACCCTCCGGCCTGTCATGATGCCCGATCATGACGCTAACCGCCGCGATGATATTGACAAAATAAAGGTCCCGGTCAGCTTTTCGCCTTTTACTTCCGAAGACGGCGACTTTTCGGTCCTGTTACCGGGGAAGCTCTACCGGCGTCAGGAAGCCCGTACCAACGACTCCTGGCAATATGCCGATATGAGCAACGGCGCATATTACATGATCGGCCGGGTCAAGACGCACAGCAGCTTTCTCGGTCAGTCGGAGGACTATGTCTATAAAAAGATAGATAGCCTGCTCTACGAGAATGTCCCCGGAAAGATCCTCAAAAAGACACCCATCACCAGAAGCGGCTATAAAGGTTTTGATATCACCAGCCGCACCCGCCGAGGGGATATTCAGCGCTACAATATCCTGGTGACCCCCAGTGAAGTATGGGTCTTTAAGATGAGCGGCACCAATACCTACGTGGATGGTCTGGAGGCGGAGCAATTCTTTGGTTCCATTCGTTTACGGAACAATACTCCGCTTGCCTGGGTTGATTTCACGCCTGAACAGGGCGGTTTTTCCCTTCGCTGGCCTCGTCAGCCCCGGCAGACAAAAAACACGCAGACTCCCGATGCGGTGACACGGTGGGAATATGAAGCAACCGATTCCGTGTCAGGGAACTCCTATCTCTTATGGAAAAAGACGGTTCAGAACTACCGTTTCCTCGAAGAAGATACTGCCGATCTGGCGCTGATGGAAGAAAGCTTCCGGCTTTCCGAGTGGATCGACAAACCCCTGAGCCGTCATACGGGCAGCTATAAGGGGTATGCCTCTATCGACGCTGCCTACCTGGTAAAGGACGGATCGACGATCAAAGCCCGGTTTGTCCTCCGCGGCCCGGACTACTATCTGATGGCAGTTCATCTGCATGGCAAGGACCAGGCTTCGGCAGCCTGGTTCAACTCGCTGAATTTTGTCCCCTATCGTTATCCGGCGCTTCGGAACTACGTCGATACATTCATGCGGATCAGCGTAAACACTCCTTCGGCTGTGATACCCGACGTTGACGCAGGAGTACGCGGGATCATCGAAAGAAGCAGCAGCGAAGAATTCCTAAACTCGATACCCGACCACAGCAATTATTACTGGCCTCACTCCAAAACTGCGCTTTTTCAGGACGATTCTACCGGCGAAGCGGTTTATGTGTCGATAGAGTCCTTTCCGAAATACTACTATCCCAAAGACAGCGCCTCTTTCTGGAAGGAGGAGATCGACGAGAAAAGGCTAAAACGTGATCTGGTGATGAGTAACAAACACGCCGTAGATGACGATGTCACGCATCGTTTCATCGGGTATACGTACACCCTTTCCGATACCAATACGGTCCGGCAGATCCATGTCAGTATTTTTCTCAATGACAATCGTCTTGTCCGGATCGTGTCTCTTGGCGATTCGTTGACGGCGCCGGGGGAATTTGTCCGCCAGTTCTATAGCTCTTTTCATCTGATGGCGCCGGCGCAGCCGACGTCACCGCTGTTCGAAAGTAAGCTGGGACTTTTCTTCAGCGACTTTTACAGCAAGGATTCGCTGTTGGCGAAAAAGGCAAAGGCGGCTATTGCCAACGTTTACTTTGGACCTGCGGGGGTACCTTATCTGTTAAAGACGATCAACACGCTGCCTTACAATACAAAGGATTATTTTGACACCAAGACCGCCTTTATCAATGAGCTGGGGTATATAAAAGATTCTGCTGCCATTAACCAGGTGGTCGATGGGCTCAGGAATATCTATGACAAGACTGCCGATACCAGCACTTTTCAGAATGCCGTACTGAAGGCGCTTGCACATCACCGGACGACAGAAGCCTACCGGCTTTTCAAACAGCTGACTGTACAGGATCCTCCCATCTTTGAGAACGCCTCTGACTACAGTCAGTTATTCGAAGATATAAATGATTCGATGGCGCTTGCCAGGACATTATTCCCCGAGCTTTTGCAACTGGCTTCGGTCGATGACTACAAATACAGCATCCAGTCCTTGCTAGCCAACCTGGTCGACAGCGGTTATTTGCATGCCAGCGACTACGACTCCTGGTTTAGTCAGGGTTACTTCGATGCAAAAATTCAGTGGAAGAAGCAGGAGGCCAAAGACGAAAAGAGACTGCAGAAAAAAGAAGACGACAACGCAGAAGAGACTGTTTCTTCGGCCAATTCGGATGACGACGACAAAGAAGGAAACGACCTTGATAACTACGCTATTTTGTTGTTGCCTTTTTATGATAAGAACCCGACCATCCCGCATTTCTTTGACAAGCTGTTGCAAAGCAAGGATGGAACCCTGCGGCTGGCGACGGCTATCCTGATGCTGCGTTATGACAAACCCGTTCCTGACTCCGTGCTTCGCAACCTGGCTTCATCCGATACCTATCGCAGCCGCCTCTATCGACGGCTGGTGGATATCCGTAAGTCGCATCTGTTCCCAACGGCCTGGCTTAGCCAGGAACTGATCGCCCGAAGCCTGCTGACAAATGCGAGCGCCAGCAACGAGCTTGCTGACGTACAATTAGTGGATAAGATCCCGGCGCAGTTCAGGGCAAAAAAGGGGACCGTATACTTCTTTAAATACAAGATCAATAAGGATGACGAATGGCTGATGGGTATCAGCGGTATCCAGCCGACGAATAAGAAAGAGATCAGTACCGACGCTACCTTTGTCTATCTTACCGCGAAGAAGATCAAGTCCGATACCCCTTTGATGGATCAATTCCGGCAGCAGTGGAAGCGGCTTTCCTTTGCACACCGCAAGAGTGCGGCGTCCTTCTATCGGGATAGCGAATATTATAATTTTCATGGCGATGACGATTAAGAGAGCCAAGGACCGATGAAACGACCGCCTCTTATCCTTTTGGGGTGGAGGCGGGTGTCTGGCTTATACTTTCGGTACGGCCGCAATCAGGCGTTTTGTGTAGTCGGATTTTGGATTGCGGTAGACGGCATCCGCTTCGCCGATCTCTTCGATCCGGCCTTGGTTCATGACGAGTATGCGATCGCTGATGTAGCGGATAACGGATAAGTCGTGGGAGATAAAGACGATGGTGAAGCCAAATTCTTTTTTCAGATCGTTCAGGAGGTTCAGCACCTGCGCCTGTACGCTTACATCCAGCGCCGAAACCGATTCGTCGGCGACGATAAAGGAGGGGCGTAAGGCGAGCGCTCTTGCGATGACGATGCGCTGTCGCTGGCCGCCGGAGAACTCGTGGGGATAGCGGTCGTAGTGTTCGGCGCGAAGGCTTACTTTTTCGAGTAACTGAACAACCTGCTGCCGGCGCTCCGCCGCAGTTGTCGCGAGTCCATGTACCTGTAAGACTTCGGCGATCGCGGACCCGATGGTCATGCGCGGATTCAGAGAAGAGTAGGGGTCCTGGAAGATGAGCTGTATATGTGCGCGCATGCTTCGCATGGCGGTTTCGGATAGAGTATTCAGGTCGGCGCCGTTAAACAGGATGCGGCCGCCTGTTGGAGTGATCAATCGTAATAAAGCCCGGCCCAGCGTTGTTTTTCCGCAGCCCGATTCGCCGACGAGCCCCAGTGTTTCGCCCTTGTATACGTCAAAAGTTACGCCGTCCACCGCATGAGTATACCGAAGTACTTTTCCTGTCCATGTTTTTTGCGCGGGATACCAGACCTGCAGGTTTTCGACCTGGACCAGTTTTTCGCGGTGCGGCGAGCTGCCGGCCAGGAGGTCGCTTCGTGATTGGATAGTATGGGTGTTTGACGGAGTCGCCTCGGAGGGGGTGAATGGAGTGGCTGGCGCCGAGGACTCGGGCGCGGCGTCCCTGTTTGGTGAGGCTCCCGATGTCCCCGACAGCGGGGATGGCGTTAATAGCCCGGGCACGCCCAACGTTATGCGCCCCTCCAGATAATCTGCCACCACGGGCAGCCTTTCACCTTTTGGATGGAGGGCCGGCCGGCAATTCAGCAGCCCCTTTGTATAGGGATGCTGAGGATTACGGAACAACTCGCCGACAGATCCTGATTCGACCATACTTCCTTTATACAACACCACCGCGCGATCGGCAATCTCTGCCACTACACCCAGGTCGTGGGTGATAAAGATCACCCCCATGTCTTCGGTCTGCTGCAGATGCCGGATCAGTTCGAGGATCGTCTTTTGCACCGTGACATCCAGCGCTGTGGTGGGTTCATCGCAAATAAGCAGGGAGGGGCGGCAGCTCATCGCCATGGCGATCATCACTCTTTGTTTTTGACCGCCGCTCAGCTGGTGCGGATAACGGGAAAAAACGCCCGGCGGATCGGGAAGCTGTACCTTTTCAAAAAGCCGGATCGTCTCCTGGCGTGCTTCCGCGGCAGAAATGTCCCGATGGGCGCGGATCGCTTCAGCCACCTGGCCGCCGCAGGTAAAAACGGGATTCAGCGAAGTCATGGGCTCCTGGAAGATCATGGCTATCGAGGCTCCGCGCAGTCGGCGCATTTCGTCGGGCCCCTGTTCCAGCAGGCTGATAGTCTGGGCTGGGGACGGAGTGGCGAAGACCGGTGCGTCTGTATGGGGGCGGCGATCAGCGTCTGTAAAAAGTATTTCCCCCGATAAATAGCGTGCCGGAGGTGTTGGAAGTAATTGAAGGATAGAAAGGGAGGTGATCGATTTGCCGGAACCCGACTCTCCTACCAGGGCGACAATTTCGCCGCGGTTCACGTCAAAGCTCACGTCTTTTACGCCGGGGACTAAACCGGTCTCTGTCTCAAATCCAATGGACAAATTACGAACTGACAATAAGGGGGGCATTGTTAAAAACGAAGGTGTTTGACCGTAAGACCGCTATTGATCAGCTGTTTCAAAGAATCGATCCCGATCTTGATATGCTTTTCCACAAAATCGCTGGTTACCTTGAGATCACTTTCTGCTGTCTTGACGCCTTCGGGGATCATTGGCTGATCACTGACGAGCAGCAGCGCGCCTGTCGGGATCTTGTTATAAAAGCCAACGGAAAAGATAGTCGCCGTCTCCATGTCAATAGCATAGGCTCTTATCTTCTGAAGGTATTCCTTAAACGTCTCATCGTGTTCCCAGACCCTGCGGTTTGTAGTATAAACCGTACCCGTCCAATAATCGACAGCATATTCGCGGATCGTGGTCGAAATGGCCTTTTGCAGCGCAAACGCTGGCAGGGCGGGCACTTCCGGAGGGAAATAGTCATTCGAAGTTCCTTCGCCGCGGATGGCGGCGATCGGCAGGATAAGATCTCCGAGTTTATTGCGCTTTTTCAAGCCGCCGCATTTTCCAAGGAATAAGGCCGCTTTTGGTTTTATCGCCGTCAGCAGATCCATGATGGTTGCTGCTCCGGGGCTGCCCATTCCAAAGTTGATGATGGTGATATCACCCGCAGTAGCGCATTGCATCGGTTTGCCTTCTCCTATGACCTGCACTCCGTGCCATTCGGCAAAAAGTTTTACATAATTGCTAAAATTGGTCAGCAGGATATACCCCCCAAAATTCTCTAGCTTTTCCCCGGTATAACGGGGAAGCCAGTTTTCTACGATTTCTTCTTTACTTTTCATAGTATTGATTCGTAAATTTAGCAAATAGTTTCTGCTAATGATCAAAATCTACTACCCGTCCTATCCCTTCAAGATCCGGGAACCCGAACGTGACAAGGAAGAGATCTGGGATGTCCTGCGCAAACAGTGGGTGCGTCTTACACCCGAGGAGTGGGTACGTCAGAATATTATCCAATATCTTTTACAGGTAAAAAATTATCCTGCTTCTTATATAGCAGTCGAGCGGCGGATGAAGCTGGGTGAACTCAACAAGCGGTTTGATCTGCTGGTCTTTGATAAGGCCGCTCAACCCTGGATGCTAGTCGAATGCAAGGCCATGGACGAAAAGCTCGACAGCCGTGTACTGTGGCAGGTGCTTCGCTATAATATCGCCATCTCCGTCAAATACATCGTGATCACCAATGGCGAAGAATGTTACGCCTTTGTAAAGACCGAAAAGGACTTTATCGAGATCGCTGCATTGCCTGCCTATGACGAATGATCCAGTCTTCCCGAATACAATTTCGTGTCGTATCCGATCCTCACCTTGCCTTCTGCTGCATATCGTGTAAACAACCCTTCCAGGCTCTCGATCATCTCTGTATAAACAGGTCCTTCCTTTGGCACATAGGAAGAAGATAGAAGCCGTCCTTTCAATCCCTCGAGATCCAGCTGCTGTCCGTTCTCAAACTGGTCGAGCACAAACCCCGACGGGCCGAAGAACCGCTCTATTCCCAGGTCGGCTGTGGGGCGGTGGCTTTCCGTCTTATACTCGCCGGCGAAATACTGGATGAGGCCGTCGTAAGCCTTCTCGAAGGGCGTTGTCGTCCTTCTTTCATTCCAGAGCAGGGCTACACAAACGCCTGGTTTGCCGATCCGGGTAAACTCTGTGCGTGCGGCCTGAGGATCAAACCAATGAAAAGCCTGTCCTGCTACGATCAGGTCGACTGACGCAGACGGCAGCCAGGTGGCTTCCGCGGTTCCTTCAACTGAAACAAAAGCCTTATAGCCGCTCAGCAGCGACTCTGCTTTCCGGCGCATATCCAGATTGGGTTCTACTCCATAGACGCGATTGCCATGTTCGAGGAATAAGGCTGTTGAGATACCCGTTCCCGAACCAATATCGGCAACCGTCCAGGCTGCGGTAAAATTGTAGCGTGATTCCAGTGGTCCGAAGACTTCTTTGGGATAGCCGGGGCGGTACCGCACATAATCTTCGACCCGGTTGCTAAAACGTTGCGTGCTGTCCATGATATAAATATAGCAAAAGACCCTCCTTGCGGTGGGTCTTTTGCTATACATTTTTTGTGAAACTATGGGAAGATACCCAGCTCAGCGTAAGACGTGCCTACCTTGTTGATGGCTACGACATAGGCTGCAGTGCGCATATCAGGGATGCTGGGGTTTGCTTTCCAGGCGTCCATGATCTCGCGTGTTGCTGCGATCATCGTTTCTTCCAGACCGCTGTAAACCAGGTCTACTTCATCTGCGCCATGCATGATAAATTCCTTTTCCTTCTGCGTTACCTGCTTGCCGGTAAGGCCTTCGATCTGGCTCAGGATATGAGAATTCATGTTTTCGGTAAAGCGCTTTTCCATACGGCCGTAGCGAACGTGGCTAAGGTTCTTC
This sequence comes from Chitinophagales bacterium, assembly GCA_015654595.1. Taxonomy (GTDB): domain Bacteria; phylum Bacteroidota; class Bacteroidia; order Chitinophagales; family Chitinophagaceae; genus Puia. Next base: position 25,523 of record JAATGQ010000083.1, read on the forward strand.
AGCCACTCGAAGTAAGAAACCGTAACGCCGCCGGCATTCAGATACATATCCGGTACGACCAGCGTGCCTTTCTTGGCGAACACCTCATCTGCCTCCGGTGTCAGCGGGCCGTTGGCTGCTTCTCCGATGATCCTTGCTTTTACTCTTGGAGCGTTTTCGCCGTTGATCACGTTCTCGAGAGCGGCTGGGATGAGGATATCGCATTCCAGTTCCAGTGCTTCGGTAGAATTCGGGATATTCTTTGCGCCGGGGAAATTCAAAATGCTGCCTGTCTTCTTGCGGTGCTGGAAGACTTCTTCTTCGTTGAGGCCATCCGGATTGGTGATCGCGCCTTCGTATTCGGCCAGTGCAATCACCTTGGCTCCGCCCTGGCGGAAGAATTTGGCGGCGTGATAGCCAACATTTCCCAAGCCTTGTACTATAACCGTTTTGCCTTCGATTCCGGGTGTCAGCTTCAGCTTTGTCATCATATCGGTCATATTGCAGACTTCCCGGATGCCATAGAATACGCCCAGGCCGGTAGCTTCGCGGCGACCGCGGACTCCGCCCTGGCTGACGGGCTTACCCGTCACACAACCCAGTGCGTCGATCTCTCCGGGACGCATACTCATGTAGGTATCGAGGATCCAGGCCATTTCCCGTTCGCCTGTTCCATAGTCTGGAGCAGGAACGTCGGTGCCCGGCCCGATAAAGTTCTTCTTGATCAACTCCGAGGTGTAACGCCTGGTGATCTTTTCCAGTTCATAAGGCGTATACTTTTTGGGGTCGATGGAGATCCCGCCTTTGGCGCCTCCAAAGGGGACATTCACGATGGCGCACTTGAAGGTCATCAGCGCAGCCAATGCCATTACTTCATCCAGGTTTACAGAGGGAGCGAAACGGATCCCTCCTTTACAAGGAGTCTTGTGATGCGAGTGCTGTACTCGATACGCCTTAATTACTTCAATCTTGTCTCCGATCTTAACGGGGAAAAACATCCGGTAAACTGCATTACACTGTTTGATCTGCTCAAGAATACCCGGATCCCAGCTGGTGTGAGCCGCTGCTTTGTCAAAACTCTTTTCTACGGCTTCAAAAAACTTGTATTCATTCTGGCCTGCCATATGGATTGATTTGAATTAATGGTTAAAGTTTGTAGGCTTAATAGGCGAGTGGCAGCAATCGTTTTTTGGGCAACCACGGTCCTCTACAACACTAAACCGGTTTTATTTAAAATCGTTCTCTAATTGTTTGATCTTTCTGTCGAGCCGGATCACATAGGTCAATATGCCCAGTAAGATAATGACGAGACATACAACGACCACATAGATCTTCCCTTCCGACCTCATCTTGTCCATCATAGCTGCTTTTCTGGCGGTTGTGCCGGCAGCGGTGACAGCCTGATGAACGGCAGTATCCGTCTTTGCGTTATCCACACCTCCCTGGGCAAAGGATAGCGAAGGGAGAAACCAGCCCAAAGTTAGCAGCAATATCGTGTAAACTTTCTTATACATTACCTGATCCTTTTTGAATGGTTGGGTTATACATGTTTACGTTCTGCCAGTAATTGCAGGCGGATACGCAGCGTTGTGATCCAAACTCCCAGCAGACTCCAGCCTGGTATGGCTCCCGGCCAGAAGACCACCCGCATCCGGCTGTCGATGTCGTGTGTGTCAAGCGCGGGATTACCCATTCCCCCCGGATGCAGGCTCTCTACCATGCGCGGGAGTATCCAGATCGTAGGGAACAACATTGCATACGCAAAAATGTTGTAGACTCCTCCGATGCGGGCTCGTTTATCCATATCTGTCATGGAATTGCGAAGGACAAGGTAGGCGAGATAGATCAGCAGTGCAATGACTGCTCCCAGCTGCTTGGGGTCGTTGCTCCAGAATGCCCCCCAGGTAAATCTTGCCCAGATGGAACCGGTGATCAGCCCAAGACAGCCAAAGACAATCCCGCCTTTGGCATATTCTAACGCATAAATATCAAATGTATGATTGTTAGTGCGGAGATATTTGACGGAATAAATAACCGAAACGGTAAAAAGGATCATCATCGAGAACCACATCGCCACATGGAAATAAAGGTTGCGGATCGTTTCATTGAGGATGGGTTTTGCCGGGACCCTACCCAGGAAACCTGCAATGAAAGTGTAGACCAGCATGATGACACACAATATTTTCCACCAATTCTGACGAAGCATATAACTCTGTTTCGGGGAACAGTCCCTTGGTTTAGGAAGGCAAAATTAGGGGAATTTTGTTCAGTCCCTCTATAAATCAATCCTTCCAGAGGAAGGGGAAGAGGATGATGGCCAGCGTCACCAGCAAAACGTCCAAGCCGGTCAAAACTGTCAGCATCCACCCCAGGCCGCCCTGGAGTACCGTCTCAAAGGCGATATTGGAGATCTTGCTTAACAAAAGCAATTGGGGAATAACGAGGGGAAAACCCAGAATAGCCATTAACGCAGCACCTTGCTGTGCGCGGGCCGCGATCGCCGCCAGGAAAGTAAAGACAAGGCTAAGGCTTACGCCGCCCAGCATGCTCACACCCATAAATACCAGTGGATTGACCAGCGGGTTGCCCAGCATCAGCAAGAACAAACCAAGGCTGACCCCGTTCATCACCAGCATCAACAGCGCATTGAACAGTAGTTTGGAAAGGATAAAATCCCTCGCGCCTGCGATGGAATAGAAATACAACAGGCGGCCCCGGCTTTCCTGCAGGAAACTTTTGGCCACTGCATTGATACAGATGAAGAGCTGGATCATCCAGAACAGGCCTTTCCAAACCGTTCCTTCAGGATCGCCCATCGACAGATAGAGCACGAAGATCGTTGAGGCTACGTAAAGCAATATTCCATAGAAAGTATACTGCTGTCTTATTTCCAACAGGAGATCCTTCCGGAAAAGCGTATAAATATGCCTGATCGAGCCGATAATGGTCAGTTTTAGGCTGCAAAATTAGTGTCTAAAACCCAACAAATCGTTAAAGTTGAACCTGCTCATACCCCCGGAATGTATTTTTTCGTCGAAAAAACTACGTGTTGCAGGCCTGTCGATTTTATGGTAAAGTATAATAGCAGTGCCTGCAGCGGGGTTCATACACGTCTTTTTCTCCCAGTAATACCTGACCGCCGCCCGCTTTTTTGCGGAAGGAGTAGTTTGCAATGTTTCCACATTTAACACAAATGGCATGCAACTTGGTTATATATTCAGCTTTAGCCAACAGGTTAGGCATTTGCCCAAAAGGTCTGGCAGAATAGTCCATATCCAGACCGGCTATAATGACCCGGATACCACGAACAGCAAGCTGGTCGCAGACATCTGGTAATTGATCATCAAAAAACTGGGCCTCGTCTATACCAATCACATCGACTTCTCCTGCCAATAAAAGGATGGTTTGAGAGTTGTCGACCGGCGTCGATTGAATGGCATTTTCGTCATGCGATACAATGTGCTGCTCATGGTAGCGGGTATCGATTGATGGCTTAAAAATCTCTACTTTCAGATTTGCTATCTTAGCGCGTTTTAGCCTCCTGATCAGTTCTTCGGTTTTGCCGGAGAACATCGATCCGCAAATGACTTCAATCCAGCCGCGTTTTTCACCCTTTATATGGGGTTCGATGAACATGTTATTATATATGAATTAGGTTCGGAATTTGTTATAACTTTATGTAACTACACTTTTTCTAACCCATAAAGTGCTCTTCATTAGTGCTATGGAACGACTTAAAGAACTTATTAACCAACTGACAGAGCAGTTTGACCGTAAGGCCGAGCCTTCTCAAATGCTCGAAACGGCCCGCTTTCTCGAAGCAGAACTGCGCCAGTTAGCAAGTCAACCAGTAGCCGGTAGGGTAATGCCGACAAAAATAGCGGTTATGATGCCATCCGCCACGAAAATATATACGGCACAACCCGCTGCCGCTGCGGCCAGTCATCCGTACGCCCCTGCAGTAAGCGCTGTTCCCCCCGCAGAGGATCCATCCGTCAGTCGTCCCGCATCACCCGCTGTAACTGAACAAAAGTCGGCTCCGGGCTATCAACAGGCTCCTGCTCCGTCGCAGGACCCGGCGCCCGTTTACCAGCCGGTTTCGGCTCCTGCTGCCAGTTATCAGCCTGCGGCCGTGTCGAACCAGCCTGCAACAAATTATCAGCCAGCTTCGGCTCCCGGTTACCAGCCTGCGGCCGTGTCGGCGCCCGTTTACCAGCCGGTTTCGGCTCCTGCTGCCAGTTATCAGCCAGCAGCGACACCCAGCCAGGGTCCCTCGCCCAGCTATCAACCGGAGTCCGCCCCGTCGCCCGCCCCGGTCAACCCGGCCCTGGCCGTCGTCGAAATTTCACCCTACGCTCCGGTACCAACCGTGGCTTCCATAGCTTCCGCCGTAAGCTCAGGTGTCAACGGCTCCCAGAAGGCCCAGGAAAGAGGTCAATGGCCTTTCGATCCTTTGGCGGAGAAACCGACTGACCGTTACACGCTCTCCCAGAAGACCCGGGAAGTAAATGACGTGATCGGGGCCAATGGGAAGTCTTCTCTGAATGATAAACTGAAAACAGATATTGCCGACCTCAAGTCGACCCTCAACGATACCCCTGTACGGGACCTGAAAAAGGCTATCGGGGTTAACGATCGATATGTGTTTATCAATCAATTGTTTAGAGGGGATGAGGTGATGTATGAACGCAGCCTGAAGACCATCAATGCCTTCCGGATCCTGCCGGAAGCAGAATATTGGATGGAAAGAGAGTTAAAGGTAAAGCTGGGCTGGGATGAAAACAGGGATGCTACCCGGCAGTTCTATCAGTTGGTCAAAAGACGTTTTTCCTGAATATAAAGGATGATCTTGTCGGTTGCGCCTCTCCTGGACAAAACATAGTTCCGGGAAGCCTCACTGGAGGTCTTTAACTCATCCGGATGCTGTAAAAGCCGGTCAAACACTTTCTCCGCCTCCAGCGCGCTGTCAATGATCAGGCCGCCGCCGCTCTCCGTCAGTTCTACCGCTTCGATATACTTGTCGATAACAGGTCCGAATACTACGGGCTTGCCGTAAACAGCTGCCTCGAGTACATTGTGTACGCCGTCGTTGCCAAATCCCCCGCCCACATAGGTAATGGTGGCATACCGGTATAGCCGGGACAACATGCCTATATTGTCAATGATCAGCACATTGGGTTCCCGGCCGTCGGCCCAGCCCGAGGCTTGCTGAGCGCCTGTGAACGTGGATCGACCGCCTTGCCGGACGGGGGCGCCGGCTGTGTCCTGAGCGACCGTTCCCGTCTGTGCCGAAGCCGGATGAACGCTGGCTGCCGCAAGGGCTGAATACCGGATCGGATAATGGAACAGTTTCTCTACCTCCAGCAGCCTGTCCTCCCCAATCTCATGGGGGGCTATGATAAATCGGATCTCGCGATGTGTATTGGCATAATGGTCCAGCTCTTCCTCGTCTTCTTCCCAGGTGCTGCCTGCCACGATGACGGGATGGCTTTTGCAAAAAGCGGCAATGAGGGGTAATTCCTCGAATCTTTCGGCGATGGTGATGACCCGATCGAAGCGGGTATCTCCGCTGACGCTCACCCGGCTGCCCAATCGCAGTCCTTCCAGTAATTCCCGGGAAGCCTCGGTTTGTACGAATAAATGGGTGAAACAGTCGAGCATGTAGCGGTGCAGCCGGCCATACCATTTAAAAAAGGGCTGATCCGAGCGGAAGACCCCGGAAATCAACAGGACCGGGATTGATCTTTTCTTTAGCTCTGCCAGGAAATAATACCAGTAATCGTATTTTACCCATAAGACCAGGTCTGGCTTTATCAGGTCAATGAAACGGCGGGCATGTTTTGGGCTGTCCAGCGGAAGGTAGAAGACGTGATCGGCTCCTTTATAGTCCTTACGGGTCTCGTAGCCCGAAGGCGAAAAAAAACTCAATATAATAGTACAGCCTGGATATTGCTGTCTCAGCGTTTCCATTACAGGCAGTCCCTGTTCAAATTCTCCCAGTGAAGAACAATGTACCCAGATAACCGGCCCTGTTTTTTCTCCCAATTCGGCGGACATCCGCTCAAAGAGCCCGCGTCTGCCATCAAGCCATAGTCTGGCCTTCCTGTTCCAGGGCGCGATCGCCCGAATGCCCAGTTGATAAAACCAGAGAAAAACATGATAAAGTATAATACTCAATTGTTCACGGGTTTTGATTAAAAACAAAAGTTGACTGGCTGAAATGAGGAAAATAAACCCCACTTCCCTGGCCCCGGAAGGGCGTTGCCGCGCTTACCCTCTGCTGGCTTTCATTGGGATAAACCACATTTTTGCAGTAGGTTTGTGCCCGTTTAAAACCAAGAAATAAGATTATGCGGCCCATTCAAATGGTAGATCTAAAACGGCAATATACGAATATAAAGAGTGCAGTTGATTCAGCAATACAGGAGGTCCTCGACAGTGCGGCCTTCATCAATGGTCCGGCTGTGACCAATCTGGCGCAGGGACTTGCTTCGTATACAGGTTCCAAGCATGTTATCCCTTGCGCAAACGGTACAGACGCATTACAAATTGCTATGATGGCATTGGATTTGCAACCTGGGGACGAAGTGATAACACCCTCATTCACCTTTGTCGCTACCACCGAAGTAGTCGCCCTGCTGAAACTGAAACCGGTATTCGTGGAGGTCGATCCCAAGACGTTCTGTATCGATCCGGCGGCTATCGAAAAGGCGATAACGCCAAAGACAAAGGCGATTGTACCGGTTCATCTGTATGGCCAGGCTGCCCCGATGGAAGCTATCCTCGACATTGCCCGCAGGCATAACCTGTATGTTATCGAAGACAATGCTCAGGCTATCGGCGGTACGTATACTTTCTCCAATGGTGATACGAAAAAGACCGGTACCATGGGTCATATCGGTACTACCTCCTTTTTCCCATCGAAAAATTTAGGTTGTTACGGCGACGGGGGAGCAATATTTACAGATGATGACACGTTAGCCAACCGGTTGAAAATGATTGCTAACCATGGGCAGAGCAAGCGCTATTATCACGATATCGTAGGCTGTAACAGCCGCCTGGACTCTATGCAGGCTGCAGTCCTTAACGTGAAATTGCAGCATCTGGATCAATACACCGCTGCCAGACGCGCCGCGGCGGATTTCTATGATAACGCTTTTAAGGCTCACCCGAAGATTACGACACCTTATAGGGCGTCCTACAGTCATCACGTTTTTCATCAATATACGCTTCTCCTGGAAGGTGTCGATCGCAATGGGTTAAATGAATTTCTGGCGAGCAAGAGCATACCATCGATGATCTATTATCCCGTACCCGGCCACAAGCAGCAAATGTTTGCCGCTTTCGGAGGCGCCGACTATCACCTCGAAACGACAGACTGGCTGACGGAGAGGGTCATTTCTCTTCCTATGCACACTGAATTAGATGACGAGCAGCTGAATTATATCAGTAGCAACGTCCTTGAATACATAAATAAAAATTGAGATTAACCTAAAGACTTCTTTTTTATGAAAATCGCAGTGATCGGCACCGGATATGTAGGACTAGTTACAGGTACTTGTTTTTCTGAGACAGGCAACGACGTGATTTGTGTGGATATTGACGCCACAAAGGTTCAAAAGCTTTCCAACGGCCAGATCACCATCTATGAACCGGGACTGGAAAAGCTCTTCCTCCGCAATCTGAAAGAGGAAAGACTTAAATTCACCACCAGCCTCGAAGAGGGAGTTAAAGATGCAGAGATCATATTCCTGGCCCTGCCTACTCCTCCCGGAGAAGATGGCTCTGCCGACCTGAAATATATCCTCGGTGTTTCCGATCACCTCGGTAAGATCCTCAAAGATTATAAGGTTATCGTAGATAAAAGCACCGTTCCCGTCGGTACTGCTCAAAAAGTAAAAGAGGCCATCGGTAAAAACTATAAAGGAGAATACGACGTTGTCTCCAACCCCGAATTCCTTCGTGAAGGCGTAGCGGTAGACGACTTTATGAAGCCTGACCGCGTAGTGATCGGCACGAACTCCGAACGTGCCCGCAAGCTGATGAACGATCTCTACAGCCCATTTGTGCGTCAGGGTAACCCCATCATCTTTATGGATGAACCTTCTGCCGAGCTTACCAAATACGCTGCAAACTCTTTCCTGGCTACCAAGATCAGCTTTATGAACGAGATCGCGATCCTTTGCGAACGTCTTGGCGCTGATGTGGACATGGTAAGACGTGGTATCGGCAGTGACGAACGTATCGGTAAGCGCTTCCTCTTCCCTGGCATCGGCTATGGCGGCAGCTGTTTCCCGAAAGACGTACAGGCGCTGGTGAAATCCTCTAAGGAAGTTAGCTATGACTTTAAGATCCTGGAGGCCGTTATGGACGTCAATGAAAAGCAAAAGCTTCACCTGTTGCCCAAGATCGTCCGGTATTTCAACAACAATCTTAAAGGCAAGCACTTTGCATTGTGGGGACTTGCTTTCAAACCCAATACCGACGACATCCGCGAAGCTCCGGCATTATATATGATCGACGAGCTGGTAAAGGCGGGTGCTACCGTCAGCGTATTCGACCCGGAAGCAATGACGAATGTCAAGAACCTCATCGGCGACAAGGTCACCTATGCAGAAAACCAATACGATGCGCTGGAAGGCGCCGATGCGCTGATCATTGCGACAGAATGGAATGAGTTCAGAACGCCAAACTTCCTGAAGATCGTTACTACGCTTAAGAACAAGGTCATCTTCGACGGCCGCAATCTCTTTGACATTGCAGCTATCCGCGAACTTGGCTTCTATTATGAAAGCGTGGGCCGCGCCCCTGCAAATGCCGCAGACAAAAAATAAACTCACTATAACCCCATACACAATGAGCAAAGAGCGTGTATTGATCACCGGTGCAGCAGGCTTTCTCGGGTCACACCTATGTGACCGGTTTATCCGGGAAGGCTATCATGTCGTCGGGATGGATAACCTTATCACCGGGGACCTCCGCAACATCGAACACCTGTTTAAGCTGGAGCAGTTTGAATTCTACCATCATGACGTTAGTAAGTTCATCCATGTTCCCGGCGACCTGCGCTATATCCTCCATTTTGCATCGCCCGCCAGTCCTATCGATTATCTGAAGATCCCGATCCAGACCCTGAAGGTCGGTTCGCTGGGGATTCATAACTGTCTGGGTCTGGCCAAGTCCAAAAAAGCCCGTTTGCTGATCGCTTCTACTTCAGAAATATATGGCGACCCGCTGGTGCATCCTCAGAACGAAGAGTATTGGGGTAATGTAAACCCGGTCGGTCCCCGAGGCGTCTATGATGAAGCCAAACGTTTCCAGGAAGCCATGACCATGGCTTATCATAACTTCCATGGTTTGGAGACCCGCATCGTGCGGATCTTTAATACCTATGGTCCCCGGATGCGGCTCAACGACGGACGCGCGCTGCCTGCCTTTATCGGTCAGGCGCTTCGTGGTGAAGACCTTACGGTGTTCGGCGACGGCAGCCAGACAAGGTCTTTCTGCTATGTCGACGACCTTATAGAAGGCATTTACCGTTTGCTGCTCAGCGACTATTATCAGCCCGTCAACATCGGCAATCCTTCCGAAATTACGCTGAAACAATTTGCCGAAGAGGTGATCGAGCTGACCGGGACAAAGCAGAAGATCGTCTACAAGCCGCTTCCCGTAGACGATCCCAAGCAACGCCGTCCAGACATTACCCGCGCAAAGGAGATCCTTGGCTGGGAACCCAAAGTGGATAGAAAGGATGGACTGAAGGCGACCTATGAATATTTCAAATCTCTTCCGCCGGAAGAATGGAGCAAGCAACCAAAAGAATTTGTTAGCCGTAGCTAACGCACAAATCCAATATCAGTTAAAATCTCATGGCTCAAAACATTCACGAAGCAACGATATACGACCAGCTGATCGGACAACAAACCAAATTGGCTGTGATTGGTCTCGGTTATGTCGGACTTCCGATAGCGCTGGAATTTGCAAAGAAGATCCCGGTCATCGGATTCGATATCAACGCCAAGCGTGTCGAGTTGATGCGCAATGGCATCGATCCCAGTAAAGAGGTTGACAGCGCGGAGTTTCAGAACCGCAATATCGTATTCACCGACGATCTGGAAACCTTGAAAGAAGCCCGCTTCTTTATCATTGCTGTTCCTACGCCGGTAGATAAATACAATGTGCCTGACCTGAAACCGCTGGTCGGGGCCTCTACAACCGTTGGCAAGGTATTGAAGAAAGGTGACTATGTCGTTTATGAATCCACCACTTATCCTGGCTGTACGGAAGAGGACTGTCTGCCTATCCTTGAAAAAATATCCGGTTTGAAGCTCGAAAAAGGCGATTTCAGCCTGGGCTACAGCCCCGAGAGGATCAACCCGGGCGACAAGAAACATACGCTGCGTACCGTCGTCAAAGTGGTGTCGGGGAATACACCCCTGGCGCTCGATGAGATTGCCAAAACTTATGAGGTGGTGGTAGATGCGGGCGTGCATCGCGCTCCTTCCATCAAGGTTGCAGAAGCCAGCAAGATCATCGAAAATACCCAGCGTGATCTGAATATCGGGTTGATGAACGAATTGTCTCTTATTTTCGATCGGATGGGTATCAACACCTATGATGTCATCGAAGCTGCCGGCACCAA
>JAATGQ010000038.1 GCA_015654595.1 Chitinophagales bacterium
CCGCCTTCCAGGGAATGACGCCATCCAGCGCCCAATAGATCTTGTACACCCCCATTCCATATCGGTAGCGTTCCAGCTGCCAGCGATATAAGGAAGACCAGCGATGCCCGCCCAATCTCAACAACTGCCTTGGTGTCATATCGAGCAGCAAAGCCTTGCAGGAAGGCAGCTGCGAGAGATCGGTTATAAACGTTCCCGTTTCTATTTTACCGCCGATCTGTGTAAAATAACCCGCCAGCGCATCCGCTATAGCAAAGGAACCGCCCCGCGGCAATGGCCATCCTTTGTGATGTCCCGCCAACAGCAGCGCAAGCGCATAAGCCGAAGTCGCCAGATTGGACAAAGGCTGGATCGAATGCGCCGCCATCCCTGCCAGCAAGGCCCTGGCTTCGCGAGTCTCGAAACGCCGGGCAAGCCGGGTAGCTGAAGAAAGCGCAGACCATCCGAATTGCGCCATTAACAACGGATGGCGCGGAAGGTGTAAAGGTCCCAGCAGATCAACCGCCAGATCCTGCCAGACCGCTGCTAAGGGGCCTATGAGGCGCCGGTATGCTCCTTCGTCGCGACCCAGCCGGCGGGCCGTCTCAGTCACCGAGGCAACCAATGCCGCCGCTGAACCGTCTTCCAATGGATGAGCAGCCGCCACGGGCGGATAGATATATTCCAGTCCAAAATCAGTCAGCGGCAAGGTCGAAAAGAACGGCGACGATGCCGCCAGCGGATGAATGGCAGAACAGATATCGTGGGTAAAACCGGGTAAGGTCAGCTCCGCGGACCGCATCCCGCCGCCCACGTCTTTTCGACCTTCTATCAAAAGGACCGAAAGACCATGCTGCCGCATAGCAATAGCAGCAGCCAGCCCATTGGGGCCCGCGCCTATCACTATCGCATCGTAGTCTGTTGTTATCACCGGCCGGACTTTTGCGTATTTTTAAAATATAATTCTAAAGTTATGAAGCTATTATCACTTCTGCTGATCATCAGCCTTCCATACATAGCCGATGCCCAGTCATCCGATAAAGAAGCCAGGCGAGCTGCCGTCATAAAAAACCTCGTGGATTCCAAAAGTTTCCGGTTCATCCCCCAAAACGCTACCCCTATGAACGGCCGCGTGGTTCAATTGACCGCCGATTATGACTTCACCGTCAAACCCGACTCGGTCATCAGCTATCTCCCCTACTACGGCCGGGCCTATGTAGCGCCCATGGATCCAACCCAAAGCCCTCTTCAATTCCTTTCAAAAACTTTCATCTATACCGCTGCTCCGCGTAAAAAGGACGGCTGGAATATCTCCATCAAACCCAAGGACTGTAAAGAGATCCAAAACATCCTGCTCACGGTTTCTTCCAATGGTTATGCCACCGTTCAGGTCATCTCCACCAACCGCGAACAGATTTCGTTTTACGGTTCAATCGTTCCGATAAAGGTTACTGGTACCGTCCAAAAGTAGCGACAAGCCGATCGGGATAATCCGAGATCAACCCGTCTACACCCAAACCAACCAATATCCGCATATCGGAAACCTCGTTAACCGTCCACGGTAAAACCTGTACCCCTGCGGCATGCGCCTGCCGTACCAGGGTCGTATCGACCAGCTTAAAATCGGGACTATAGACGGCAGGCGTATATCCGAGTCCGCTGATATTCTTTTCAAACCCGTCGTGGTTCTCTACTAATAACGAGGTAGTCTGCAAAGGATATTCCCTATGGACGACCCTCAGTGCCCTCGGGTCAAACGACTGCACGGTCACCCTCCCCGCCACTCCTTTCTCCCCTATCACGCCCATCATCAACGCCACAAACTTCTCCACCCCCGGATGAGCAATCTCGTCCCCATCCGGCGTCGACTTCACCTCCATATTGTAATATACGGGCTTCAAATGGCGCGCCCGCACATACAACTCCACGCTATCGATCAGGTCAGACAGCAAGGGCTTATAGGTCTTCACCTTTTGCTGACCCGTAAATTTCGGATGTGTCTTTACGCCCTCCGGAAAAGACCGGATACTGTCGTATGTCATCCGGTATAGCAGATATTGTTTCTCCTCCGCCTTACTGATCTCCGATCCATCCGGCTTTAACATAAAATCCGATGACATATAAACGTCATGTGACACCACTACCTTCCCGTCGGCAGAGATCACACAATCCAGCTCCAGCGTCTTTGCTCCAAGAGCTATCGCATGCAGCATGGCTGGTATCGTATTCTCCGGCATCAAGCCCCGCCCGCCCCGATGCGCCTGTAAATCCAATGCGCTGCCCAAAGACTGTGCAGCAGCCGGTAAGGCCCAGCAGCAAAGCAAAACCAATTTCAATTTGTTTATCATATTCTGAATGCTTAGTCCCTTGTTACAGACCTGTATTTGGTAGGAGACAACCCCATTACTTTCGTAAACCGTTTAGAAAAATAGTAAGGGTCGTCAAAGCCCATACTCAACGCAATATCTTTTATCGATTTGTCCGTTATCCCCAAATGCTGACTGGCACGCTGCATCTTCATCTGGATAAAATAATCGATCGGCGCATAACCCGTTCGCTGCTTGAACAGACTCGAAAACCGCGAAGGCGAATAGTTGTACCGATGACTCAGATCAGTCAGCGTGATGTTCTCGTTGATATGCTCCTGCATAAATAATATTGCGCTATCAATGCAATCTAATTTTTCAAGCGCCGGCGAAGTTTCGAAAAATTTCTGATTATAAATAAACAATCCGATATACTGCGGCAGACACATATTCGCGAACAACAGATTGTCGATACTATACCCCAGTTCCAATGTCTTATAGATCTTGGAAAAGAGCGTAACCATCTCATTGCTGCTCCGGACCGGTCTTGGTTTATAGTGCTTCTGGATCACCGGCAGCTGATTGAAATTAGCAAGCAGATTCCCGCCAAAATGAAGCCAGTAAATGGTCCAGGGATCATCCTTGGAAGATCCATAAGCATGTTCTGTATGCTGTGGCAGAATAAAACATTCATTCGGTCCGACCTCATAGCGTTTATCTCCCAGCGTATACCAGCCATGCCCATCCACACAATAGAAAAGGAAGTTCTCGGGCAGGCCTTTCTTTCTATAGGTGTAGTGATCCGCAGCCCTTGGATAGTAGCCAAGCCCACAGATATAAAGTTGTTTTAATAATTGGTTGTTTTGGATACGAGACTTCAGGACCGATTTGGGGATCTCGATGCGCTGGCGACCAACGCCATGCCATATATTCTTATGCGATCCTATTTTATTCTGTTCCATTGTCGTAATTTAGAAGAATTCCTACATGGAAGCATATTTTTGGATGAAATTTTCCCTCTTTTTAATCTGCTTGCTGGCCAGCGGGCTTTTTACCCGCTTATCCGCCCAATCCCGACTCATCGACAGTTGCGATATTACCTGGTCATCTCCAAGTCATAATTCCGGCGAATCTATGCCGGTTGGCGGCGGTGACATAGGATGTAATGTCTGGGTCGAAAATGGAGACCTCCTTTTTTATTTTGCCAGGACCGGCAGCTTCGACGAAAATAACGCACTGCTTAAGGGAGGCCGTGTTCGTCTTCATCTCACTCCTTCGCTGCTGACAGCCAGTCCGTTTCGTCAGCAGCTGCACCTCGCCGACGGAAGCGTTTATATCGATGCCGGCCAGGGCAGCCGCGCTGTGCATATCCATCTCTGGGTGGACGTGCACCAACCCGTCATTCACTTATCGATCAACAGCGCCCGCCCCTTACAGGCCGAAGCCGCCTACGAAAGCTGGCGCTATACCGACCGTATCGTTACCGGCAAAGCAACATCCGGAACTTCCTGGAAATGGGCCGGCAAACATGCTCCCGACGGAAAAGTCATCGCCCGCCGCGACAGCATCAGCTTTGACGGCAACGACGTACTCTTCCTGCATCATAACCTACCTCCTACTGTCTTTGACGTCACAGTCCATCAACAGGGACTGGACCCGGTCAAGACACAAATCTACAACCCGCTGCAGGATCTTTGTTTCGGCGGCAGAATGCGCGGAGAAGATATGTACCCGGCACACAACACGCAGGGAAAATATATTGACACAGACTTTAAAGGCTGGACCTTAAAAAGCAAACACGCCGCAACTTCGCGGGATCTCACCATCTATCTCGCGACTACAAAGGGTTTGTCCAGCTGGCAAGACAGCCTGCAAAAGCTGATCGCAACAGAAAACCAACGGGAAGCGCTCACCGCCGATAAGAACTGGTGGTCGGATTTCTGGCAGCAGAGTTTTATTTATATCCCCGATAGCATCGGTACACATACACGTCAATGGCAGATGGGGCGCAACTACCAGGTCTTCCGGTATATGCTGGGCTGCAATGCTTACGGCGAATGGCCCACCAAATTCAACGGCGGCCTTTTTACCGTAGATCCCGTCTTCACCGATACCAGCCTGCATGCAACCCCCGATCATCGCAACTGGGGCGGCGGTACTATGACGGCACAAAATCAACGGCTGGTCTATTTCCCTTTGTTAAAAACCGGCGATACAACGCTGCTGCATGCGCAACTGGAAACTTATCTCCGCCTGCTGCCCGCAGCCCGTCTCCGGACAAAGATCTACTGGGGACATGAGGGCGCCAGCTTTACGGAACAGATGGAGAATTTTGGCCTGCCAAATACTGCTGAATATGGATGGGATATGCCAGCCGATCACGACAAAGGCGTCGAATACAATGCCTGGCTCGAGTACCTTTGGGACACGGAACTCGAATTCTGCTGGATGGCCCTCGAAGAAGAACGCTATACCGGTCAGCCGCTAAAGCGCTATTTGCCGCTGGTCGAAAGTTGTCTGCAGTTTTTCTTCGAACACTATCAATACCTCGCCGCACAAAGAGGACGCAAGTCCCTCGATGGCAACGGCCATCTTATCCTCTATCCGGGATCGGGAGCCGAGACCTTTAAAATGGCTTACAATTCGTCTTCCACTATCGCAGGTCTTCACGCTATTTTAACCCGGCTGCTCGAGCTACCCTATCTGAGCGATACAGCCAGAAAAAAATGGACAACTATGCTCGCCCAGCTGCCGCCGCTTTCCTACCGGCAGTTCGACGGTCATACGACGATAGCTCCCGCACAGGCATGGGCCCGCGTCAATAATATCGAATCTCCGCAGCTCTATCCTGTTTTTCCCTGGGGTATCTATGGCATCGGCAAACCCGGTCTCGACACCGCGATCAATACTTACAAGTACGACACCGACGTGATACGATTCCGATCTCCAATCGGCTGGAAGCAAGACAATATATGGGCCGCCCGCCTTGGAATCACCGCTGACGCAGCATCGCTGACCGTCGCCAAACTACAGGATGGCCCGCGACGTTTCCCGGCTTTCTGGGGCCCCGGCTTTGACTGGACACCAGATCACAACTGGGGCGGATCGGGAATGATCGGATTGCAGGAGATGCTGCTGCAGGCTGACGGGAAAAAGATCTATCTCTTCCCGGCCTGGCCAAAGGAATGGGATGTTCATTTCAAATTGCATGCTCCCTACTCCACTACGGTGGAAGCCACGCTGCATAACGGAAAGATCACAACATTGAAAGTAGAACCCGCCAGCCGGGAAAAAGATATCATTACCAATTTTTAAAACGTATTGCCATGTTACGCTGGAACAGCCTGCTTATCCTCTTTTTCTTTGCCGCAGCCACGGATACTCTTGCGCAGCAACACACGCCACCGCACACCGCAGCCACCGCCGCCGGCCCCCTCGTCAATACGAGCCAGTCGCCGCATGCTATTCTCGAAAGTACCGGCCTTGCCGAAGTTCACTGGACAAAAGGTTTCTGGGCCGATCGCTTCGAAGTCGCCCACGATTCCATGCTGCCCCGGCTCTGGCGTATCTATACGGATAAAAATATCAGCCATGCCTTCGAAAATTTTGAAATAGCCGCCGGCATCGACACCGGGACTCACGCCGGCCCGCCCTTCCATGACGGTGACTTTTATAAGCTGCTCGAAGCGATGGCTGCAACCTATGCCGTTACAAAAGACAGACGTCTCGATCAATTGATGGACAGTGTCATCGCGGTCATCGCCAAATGCCAGCGCCATGACGGTTATATTCATACGCCGACGACCATCGAAGAAAAGAACCATCCCGGCAAAAACGTTGCCTTCGAAGACCGTCTCAACTTCGAAACCTATAACATGGGGCACCTGATGACCGCCGCCTGTATCCATTACCGCGCCACTGGCAAAAGGAATTTCCTGGTCCTTGCGATAAGAGCGGCAGACTATCTCGATGCTTTCTATCACCGATCCTCACCCGAACTGGCCCGCAACGCCATATGCCCCTCTCACTATATGGGCATTATAGAACTCTATCGTACGACAGGCAATCCCAAATACCTGCAGCTGGCCAACAACCTGATCAATATTCGCGGACTGGTCGACAACGGTACAGACGACAACCAGGACCGTATTCCCTTTCGCAGTCAATACACGGCCATGGGCCACGCCGTAAGAGCCAACTACCTCTATGCTGGAGTAGCGGACATAGTAGCGGAGACCGGCGACGACTCCCTCGCAACCTGCCTCAACTCCATCTGGACAGACCTTACCGACAGGAAGCTCTATATCACCGGCGGATGCGGCGCCCTCTATGACGGCGTATCTCCCGATGCCACCTCCTACGCGCCGCCGCAGATACAGGAAGTCCACCAGGCTTATGGCCGCGACTATCAGCTGCCCAATACCACCGCCCATAACGAGACCTGCGCCAATATCGGCAATGTCCTCTTCAACTGGCGAATGCTGCTCCTCACCGGCGACGCCCGTTATACCGACGTGATCGAACAATGCCTCTACAACAGTGTGTTGTCCGGGGTAAGCCTTGACGGAGCCCGATATTTCTATACCAATCCGCTCCGTTCTTCGCGTGCGAATCCTTTTACGCTCCGCTGGGCAGGCGGAAGACAGGAATATATCAGCCTCTCCAACTGCTGCCCGCCCAACCTCGCCCGTACCATTGCCGAAGTCTCGGACTATGTCTATAGCCTCTCCGCAAAAGGGCTCTGGGTAAACCTGTACAGCGGGAGTCAGCTGTCCACTCATTTGCCGGGCTCCAGGCAAGCGTTGAAAATTACGCAGGAAACCGACTACCCCTGGGACGGTCAGATTGCAATCAATATCGACGCGGCGCCAGACAGCGCCTTCTCTATCTTCCTGCGTATACCAGGCTGGTGCAATCACCCGACACTCACCGTCAACGGCCAGTCCGTCGAAACAACACTTGCTTCGGGAACCTATGCCCCCATCCATCGCCATTGGAAAAAAGGCGACAGGATCATCCTCAACCTGCCCATGACCGCCGCTCTTGTGCAGGCCAACCCGCTGGTAGAAGAGACACGTGGACAGGTTGCCGTTAGAAGAGGCCCCGTCGTTTATTGTCTCGAGTCCCCTGATCTTCCCGCCAGCGATTCTCTTTTCGATATCTCCCTGTCGGCTTCTGTCAAACTGCAGCCCAACGAAGCGCGTATCAAGGGAAGCAGACTGTTCACCTTAACCGGAACAGCAAACCTTGAATCCGCGCCAACTTCGGGCCCGCTCTATCGGCCCTTGTCGGATATGGAACGAAAACCCGTCACCATCACCCTGATCCCTTACTATGCCTGGGCAAACCGCGGTCCCTCGGATATGACCGTCTGGCTGCCGCTGGCCCCGCAATTGTAAAAATAAATAGCCGGGCATCACATCAAACCATGACATGACACCCGGCTATCACCGGATTATTTAACACTGCCGCATCAGCTTACTTTATATCGATCGCAAAGTCATCGGCATATTGCGCCGTGTTATTGGCATCCACCAACGCGATATTGCTGAACATGATCCTGTCCCCGGGTTTCAGCTGGTTGATCAGACCGATCGTCTGCTTGTCCAGGCAATTACCTTCTATCTTTACCAGACGCTCGTTCTTTGGAAGCTCATTGGTAAAGAAGAAAACTTCAAAGCGGGCAATGGTTAGCCCTGGCTTTGTTGCCGTCCCGCGGATAACCATCTTGTTGTTGGCGATCACTTCTTTGACTGTGGCAGTCTGGCCCGTCAATCCACCCCAGCGGACAGGCATCGCGCCTTTGTCAAAAGCGGCGTGATGGGCAGTAGAATAAAGATAGTAGGAAGAAGGCTGAGCGGTCCCGGCCGTCAGCAAAAGTGCAATGGGTAGGAGTATACGCATTTTTCATTGGATTTTGTGCGGTCAAATTAATACACGAAACCCCGAAATTTCAATCCCGGCCTTTAGTCTACCTACCCAAAAGGACAATTCGGGCCGCATTTCACCCTATTATGCCTGCATTTGCCCGGGAAAATTCGCATTCATTCGTTCCATATACTTTCCCTGGGGGTCTGCTACCTCCCAGCCATACTGGCGGTAGAGGCCATGCGCATCCATGGTGTGCAGCATCCACCGTTTGAGGGTCTGCAAATCGGGATGCACCATGACGGCGTCTATCAGCAATCTGGACAAACCCTTTCCCCGCCATTCCGAATCCACAAAAACGTCGGCCAGATAGGCTATCCGTGCATAGTCAGTCAGGACCCGTGCATACCCCGCCTGTCTCACCTCTTCCCCCAACCGATGATAGAGGCCAAAGTTTAGCGAGTGCTCCGCCGCCATCCTTACCTTTTCGTATGGAATATCTTTTGCCCAATACGACTCCTGGGATAAGAACCGATGAATAAAATCCAGATCCAATAAGGCCCGATCAGTCGAAACAAAAAACTCGCCGCCTTCCATAATTGAATTTATTTAATTATTTTGCTTCTTTCATTGTCTGAGTAAAAGCTAATCCAATTCCCAGTATAAAACAAATCATTCTTCTTCTGTTAGCCGGCCTGCTGTACACTGGGGCTTCCGGGCAGACCAGGACTATCTCAGGGACGGTGTTGGACTCTTTATCCCATAACCCACTCTCCAATATCAGCATAAGACATGGCAGTAAGGGGACCCTCTCAAATACAGACGGACATTTTAACATCCATATCGACAAGAATAATCCCCGCCTGACCCTCAGCGCCCTCGGCTATCAAACCATCACTGTTTCTGTTTCCGATACTTCCAGTCAACTGGTCTTCTATCTTTCCAAGACCTATTCAACGCTCACGGAATTTGTTGTCTCGCATAAAAAGAAATACAGGAATAAAAACAACCCTGCTGTCGAACTGATCCGGAAGGTCATCGAAAACAAACCCATCAACGGTCCCGGGGCAGACGATTACAGCAGCTGGAAACAATATGAGAAGACCCGGCTGCTGCTGGACAAGCTCCCAAAGATCATCGTCGACAATGCGCTGCTTCGGCGGTATCATTTCATGTTCGAGAACAAGGATTCGACTACCGTTCCCGGCAAAAGCCTCATACCTGTTTATATCTCGGAAATGGTCTCTCAACATTATTTCCGGCGGCATCCCAAAAAAGAAAAGACGGTCATCACCGGCCGCAAAAGCGTAGACTTCGGCGAATTCATCGATATGAAAGGGATAAGCGCCGCCTTATCCCGGTTGTACGAAGACATCAATATTTACGACAATACGATCGAAGCGTTCACGATGCAGTTCGTAAGCCCCGTCGCCGACCTGGCGCCCACCTTCTATATGTATTATATCCGGGATACGGTGACTATCGACAACGAGCGCCTCGTGCAGCTGTATTTCACCCCCCGCAACCCGGAAGACCTACTCTTTCGTGGTACACTCTATATCACGCTCGATGGCCGCTATGCCATCCGGAGAGCGGAACTGGGCGTGGCCAAACATATCAACCTCAATTACGTCCGGGAGTTTAGCATCAAGCAGGATTTCAAACGTACCGGAAATGGCCGTTATCAACTATCAACGTCCGATATGATCGCGCTCTTCAGCGCGTTTCCGCATTCTCCCGGCGTCGTTGGCGAACGCATCGTGAATATCGATTCTGTCGACAATACCTCCGTAGCCGATACTTTGCTGGCAGGTCCTGCCATCGATTCTCTGCCCCAGGTAGGACAGCAAGCCGACAGCTTCTGGACAGAAGGTCGTCCAAGCCCGCTTAGCGTCAACGAGGCGCGTACTTATGCCAATACCGACAGCCTGGTAAAAATGCGGTCCTATCACCGTCTGATGGACTATACTACGGCTTTTACCGCCGGTTATAAATCGGTTGGGAAGTTTGACGTTGGCGCGATCGGCACGTTCTACACCTTCGACCCAATAGAAGGGCAGCGATTGAAGTTCGGCGGCCGCACCAGCACCCGGCTCAACACCCACTGGTATGGCGATGGCTATGTCGCCTATGGCACAAAAGACGATCGCTGGAAATATTCTATCAACGGAGCGTATGCCTTCAATAATAAATCGATCTGGACTTACCCCGCACATTATCTGCAATTAGGGTACCAAAACGATGTAAAGAGTCTCGGCGCCGAGAATGCCTTTTCCCAGGGCAACAACTTCTTTAGCTCTTTTAGTCATGGCGACAACTCGAAATGGCTCTACAACCATATCTTCCGGGCCTCCTATGTCCACGAGTTCAGTAGTCATTTCTCTTATACGCTGGGCGTAAAATACTGGCGGCAGGCCCCTACAGGAACCCTCTACTACCTCTATCAGCCATTGGGCGACAGGATCGACACCGTC
>JAATGQ010000249.1 GCA_015654595.1 Chitinophagales bacterium
AACATCTCTTATCAAGAAAGGCTGAGGGAAATGGCCCGTTGAAGCCTTGACAACCTGCATTCAAATGCTTAGCAAATGAAAGTAAGGTGCCAACTCCATCCCGATGGATATATCGGGACAGATAAGTCAGATCCCGGCTTTATAATATCACCACCAAATATTTTAAGCTCTTCTGACGAATCAGAAGAGCTTTTTTTTGTCCACCTCCCAAAGGCCAAGGGGGACGATAACTTAACTCTTCTGAGGCCTTGGTAAGTGGTGTCGCTTAATTAATCAATTAAAATTTTGCTATCATGCAAGCGACAACACAACTCATTCACAGTATTCCAGTAGATCCTTTAACCGGCGCTATTTCGGTGCCCATTTATCAAACGTCCACTTTTGTCCAGGAGGCGCCTGGCGTCAATAAGGGGTATGACTATGCCCGTAGCGGCAACCCAACCCGCGCCGCGCTGGAAAGCCTCGTAGCACAGTTGGAGAACGGCCATACCGGGGCTGCATTTGCCAGCGGGCTGGCGGCCATCGATGCGGTTGTAAAGCTGCTGGAGACAGGCGATGAGGTAATTGCAGTAGATGATATCTACGGCGGCGCCTTCCGGCTTTTTGAACAGGTGTACAGGAAGTTCGGCATCAATGTCACTTATGTCGACACGACGAACCCGGAAAATGTGCTCAACGCGCTGACGCCAAAAACAAAATTGATCTGGATCGAAACGCCAACCAATCCCACGTTGAAGATCACGGATATAAAGGCTATCGCGGCCATCGCAAAGGAACATGGCTGTTGGCTTTGCGTCGACAATACCTTTGCGTCTCCAGCGCTGCAGAAGCCGTTAGAGCTGGGCGCCGATCTGGTCGTCCACTCTGGCACCAAGTACCTGGGCGGCCATAGCGACGTCATCGCCGGAGTGGTCGTAACCGCTAATGCGGACCTTGGGCAGAAGATACGATTTTATCAGAATGCTACCGGCGCAGTGCTGGGACCCGTGGATTCCTGGTTGCTGATCCGAGGCATCGAAACCCTGCATCTGCGTGTACGCCAGCATTCAGCAAGCGCCCGCGCTATCGCCGCCTTCCTGCAAAGCCACCCTGCCGTAGACAAGGTCTACTATCCAGGCCTGGCAACACATCCCGGTCATTCGATCGCGGCCAGCCAGTCAAGAGGCTTCGGCGGCATCGTATCCTTCTCGCTGAAGGAAGACACACAGGAAGCGGCAACAGCATTTGTCACCTCCACCCATTTGTTCAAACTCGCAGAAAGCCTTGGCGGCATAAAGAGCCTGGTATCACATCCAGCTCAAATGACGCACAAGAGCATTCCCGCGGAAAAAAGAAAGGCCGCCGGTGTTGTCGACAGCCTGGTCCGTCTCTCTGCCGGTTTGGAAGATACGGAAGACCTGATCGAAGATCTGCGACAGGCGTTGGACAGCCTTTTGGCAAAGAAGACCGCCGCAGAACAACGGCCAACTGCCGCCGCGCCCCAGAAAAAGGCCGTTGCGGAAGTAGTTGTTTGAACCCTGCACCCGTAGAAAGTGTTATTTACATTGACACGCTATGCGAAAACTAGCGCGTCGATGTAAATAGTTGATATCGGGCCTTCGGGCAGGCAAGAAAAGAAAATAAAATTTTAAACTATAAAATGGAAACACATAAGCAGCTGACCATTGGGCTCTTTGGTTTTGGCGTAGTAGGCGAAGGACTTTACAAAGTATTGCAACAAACCCCTTCTTTAAAAGCGTCGATCAAGAAAGTTGTCATCAAAAACCCTGAGAAGAAAAGAGAAGCTCCGGCCGAACTTTTTACGACAGATAGAAATGCGATCCTCGAAGACCCTTCTATCAACGTTGTAGTAGAAGTGATCAATGAATCAGGACCGGCTTTTGAGATCGTCAGGACCGCTTTGAAGAATGGCAAGTCCGTGGTCAGCGCGAGCAAAAAAATGATTGCAGAACACCTTCCTGAATTACTGGAACTGCAGCAGCAGACAGGCGAGTCCCTGCTGTACGAATCTGCAGCCTGCGCCTCCATCCCCGTGATCAGGAACCTGGAAGAATACTACGACAATGACCTGCTGCATTCCATCAAGGCCATCGTCAACGGCAGCACCAACTTCATCCTCACCAAAATGTTCGAGGAAAAGCTGGGCTTCAAAGAAGCGCTTGCGCTTGCCCAGAAACTGGGCTTTGCGGAAAGCGATCCCTCTCTGGACGTAGAAGGATACGACGCCGCCAATAAGTGGACCTTCCTGTTGACCCACGCATACGGTATTGTCGAAAGGACCGACAAACTGGTTTTCAACGGTATCCAGGACGTCAAAGGCAGCGATGCAGACGTGGCAAGGGAAAAACGTTACGATATCAAACTCGTAGCCCAGGCCAAGAAGCTCCAGAACGGCAAGGTTGCCGCTTTTGTGTTACCGCAATTCATCCACCAGGAAGACCATCTCGCCTTTGTAAAGAACGAATACAACGGCGTGGTGATCGAAAGTGGATTTGCAGACAAACAATTCTTCTATGGCAAGGGAGCAGGCTCCTTCCCTACCGCCTCAGCGGTATTGAGCGATCTGTCCGCTCTTCGCTATCAATATAAATACGAATACAAGAAATTGTATCACCACCACCCGCACGAGTTGACGGATGATTTTTATGTACGGGTTTACCTGAGCTTTGACGATATCCGGAACATTCCAAAAGAAAAGTTCGAACTGATCGAAGAATGGCATGCAGGAAAAGACCGGAAGTATCTCATCGGCGTCATCCATTTCCACGAACTGCGTGAAGGACGCTGGTGGAAGGAGAACAACACCTCGCTGGTGTTGACGCCCGAGCCGATCCTCGAAGAAGAAGAGATCAAAAAGATAAAAAGGGAAAGCCTGGAATTCGCCATTCAATAGCCGGCAAAGATCACGTCCTCATCGGAGACATGGTCCTAACCGGCAAAGTTCCACTTTGCCAGACATAATCGAAAAATCGGCCAGCCACTTTTCACCCTAGCTGGCCGATTTTTGATGTTTCCACATCTCCCCAAAGATCGGATCGTAATCCCTCAACTGCTGGAACGGCCCTTCCGCAACGATCCGGCCCTGTCTCAACACATAGATATAGTCAAACTTCGGCAACAAATGAAGCCGGTGGATCGATGAAATAACGGCCTTGTCGGAAAAGACCTTGAAGAGGCCGTTGTAGATGCCTACTTCGGTACGGGGGTCGATGCTGCTGGTTGGCTCGTCTAAAAGCACCAGGTCGCTTTCTCTTGCGGCCAGTATCCCGCGGGCCAACGCCAGCCGCTGTTTCTGTCCGCCGGAAAGATTGACGCCTTTTTCCCGTATATCCGACTTGAGCCCATCGGGCAATAAACCGATAACCTCGGTAAACTGTGCCGTATCACAGACCTGCAAGATCTCTTCTTCAGAAAAAGGCAATCCAAGCGTAATATTATAGGCAAGCGTATTCTCAAAGATCTCCGGCTCCTGCGGGAACAGGGTAACCGCTTCGTTGAGCTGGTCGATCGAAATCGTCTGTCCATCCACTTCGATACCAATGGTTTGCTCAGGCAGATATAGTCCCCGTAACAAGGCCAGCAAAGTACTCTTTCCGCTGCCGCTCTCCCCGATCAGCGCGATCCGCTGTCCCCTGCGGACAGTCAGGTTCAGCTGATGAAGACTTTGAGCCGCCCTTTTTTCATCGTAGGAAGGGTGATAAGAGAAGTCGAGGTTTTTTATTTCGATGGTTCTCCAGCCATCCGGCAGCCCATCGGGGCGATCTGCCCGATGCTGCTTTTTATAAGCCTGGGTGATGACGTCGGCAGTGCTGACGTAGGTGTTATACTGGACGATCTCGGTATATTGAGAAGCGATGTCGGTAAACACGCTGGTGAACTGGTTGACGTAGGCCAGCAGCGTCACCAGCCCCTGAACCATAAAAGCCTGCCCTGGTGTCCAGTGCTGAAAGACATAGCCAAGGGTGATCATCCCATAGATACATACGATCAGCATCTCCGCGGTAAACCATTTCCATTCATTGATCAGCGCGCTTTTCCGGAAAGGACGGAAGATCTGCCAGACCTTGCCCATCAGCCCCTTCTCCATACTTTTTTCCAGCCGGAGCGTAATGACGGTCATGATATTCGAAAGACTGTCAAACAGGGTTGCAGAAACCACGTGCTCTCTTTCGTTGACTTCATCGAGAGCCGCAATAAACGGCTTGTCAAACGTCCGGATAGCCATTATCGTGATGACACCCAGCACAATGGCGATACTGCCATACAAGGGCGTAAAATAGAGCATAGCCGCGACGGAGATCACAAACTTGGTCAAGGCATATACATAGATAAAACCTTTATCAAAAAATTCACGCAGCGCCTCATACGCTTTTCGCACGCGGTTGATAGTAGAACCGCTATGATGATCCTGGTGCCATTTTGCCGGCAGATGGAGCACCTGGTGGTATTTCTCCTGCAGAAAGTTACGGCTCAGCTGAAAAGCCAGATTCCTTTCCATGATACGGGCGGGCCCATGAAAACACCATTGGACCAGTTTGATAACGATATAACCGCCTGCATATAGAAGCGCATAGTGGAAAACATGGGAGATATCATGCGAAACTTTACCGATAAACCACCCCAATAAAATGGGATTGAGCGAATACACCAGATTGGCGACGACAAACATCGCGTATACAAGGATATATTTCTTTCTTTCGTTTCGGGCATATCGCCAGGCAGTCCGCAACAGAGAAACATAAGGATTGGCCATGGGTGTCGATTTGTATCGGGTGTGGTCGTCAAAGTTGTAAATTTAATACATGACAGGAAATGCCCTTACCAGGATTCATTCAGGTTCAGGAAGAACCCTTTATTTCCAAACCGGCCATACGCATAATCCAGCGCCAGGTTCGTCCGGGTAGCCTTGTTGAACAGTATCCTCAGACCCGCGCCGCCGCCCGGTTGAAACACCTGGAACATTTTTGTTCCATGCTCGTCATTGCCCGTCTGCAAATTTCCAAACACTACGCCGCTGACAAACTTGTTGGCCAGGATCGGAAAACGTAATTCGGCTTCGGTATCATTGAACTTTGTTCCTTTGAAATATTGCGCCGTATAGCCTCTGCCGCTTCGGAAAGTCCCATCCCTGGCGGTCCCGGGCAGCTCAAGAAAAGGGATCGTACCGCCAACCAGGTAGGAACCCCAGTTCCACAGCGCCAACACAGTCTCCGGGCTGGAAGAAGACAGACTGAAATATTTGCGGAAGTCGGAGGTCAGCTGTACAGAGTTCTTCGTACTGCCGATCCATTTCTGGTTGACCCGGATTCCCGCGTCAAAATAGATCCCCTTGTAAGCGCGGTTCGGGTTATCCCTGGTAATATATTCGAGATTGAAAAGAAAGCCGGCCGTAGTATAGTGGTCTTGCGGAAATCCATGTTCATTGTTATAAACGCTGGAAGGCGTACCATTATTGATGGTATCTATATTTTTGATATGCCGTCTGATCTCATAGGACAACCCGGCGCCGACAAAAAGATTCTTCGCGACGTTCTTGTATACCTTTTCCCTGATATTGTAGTAATGCGAGTGGATGGGGTAAACTTTATGCCTCGAGTCAGCCAGAACCGAGTCAGGACCGCCGCCTTTGTATTCTCTTCCAATCCCCATCCCATAGTCGGGTGTTACCGTCTTGGAGGCAACCACATTCCCCTGGAAATTCCATTTATTACCCGGCGTGAATATATTATGATTGACATAAAAATAGAGGATACCCTTGGTCGTATAAGAAGCGGATGTCGCTCCGATGGAAAAAAGGGTCTTGGGATCATTGCCCAATCTTTTACCGGCTACCGCCTTGATCCCCAGCTGCCCCCCAATAGTAGGGTTGGCTGCCACATTTGGAACTATAGTGACCCCGGACTTGTTGTGATTGGAGTCAACCTTTTTACCAGGGTGTAGTATAGCCCTTGTCAGATCGCCAAAATCATATTGTTTGCTAAGGTTTTCCCGTGCCGGAGGCATTGGCTTCCCCGCTTTCAGTCGTATAGAATCCGTCTTCAGCGAGTCTGCCGGGGCTCCTACCTGGCTGTAAGCGTAGCCCTGTATGCCCAGGAAGATGATGAACAGGAAGTATTTAAGAAATGAATGGGATCTCTTGTCTGTGCCAGTCTGCATGTTCCTCTTGATATTGTTCAATGCCGATAATTGATGGTTAGCTATATATATAGAAAATATTATGCTAAACCGACCAAAACGTTAAAATGTTCGAATTCCTGACTAATATTTCCCCTAACCTCCTGAAACCGTTGGATTTACAGATAAAGAATCCCTATTTCACCCCTGGGAGTACATTTCCCCAATCCTAAGCCAGCCTGCAGGCAGACATATACAAAAGGCCGGCGATTTCTCTCGCCGGCCCTGCTATTTATAATTGCACTTCGAGTTCGTGGCCTGTGATCGCGAAAACAAAATTCTGCAGCTGGTGAAGATGTTTGATACCCATACGCGAAGGCGTAGGATGGCGAAGACGGAAGCCATCGGCCAGAAATTCAAAGTCCATATGGCTATTGCCGAATGTCAGGATCCATTCGTCGCGGATATAGTTACGGAAACCGCACTTCTCGAGAATCTTGGGCGTCAGCTCGATGGGTTCTACGTCATTAAAATCTACTTCCTTTACGATCTCGACGACTTCTGTGGTGTAGTCGTCTTCATAAAAACGGCTCACAGCAGCAACTTTGCGGCTGATATTGATTTGAGTATCGTAGATAACGGTGTTGCTGAGGATCTGTTGTACTGTAACTATCTCTCCCTTGTGGTTGTGGATTTTGTTGCCTAATCGAAGGTCTTTTGCGTGTAACATAGAGTCCATTTTAAATGAATGAAATACTGCGGATTTTTGACTTGGTATTTCAAGGGAAATAGACTCGTGTGAGGATCGATCAGAGGGCTAAGGTAGAAAGCGAAGTTGAATTATGCAAGTATTAATGCAAGAAAAAACCATGGACGTTGTAATCCATGGTTTTATCGATGAGCTTATTTATATATCCAGCTGAAAATTGATCGGCAGCTCAAGTCGTGTCTTTACATTCTTGCCATGTACTTTACCGGGTTTCCATGCAGGCATACCGGCAACAGCGCGTAAGGCTTGTTGTTCAAGGCCATCGCCTACTTTCTCACCGCCGACAACTCTTGCGTCCTGCACTTTACCGTTTTCATCCACTACAAAAGTGACTTTAACTGTACCCGCAGCGTTGTCGTCAATCGCCTGATCCGGATAGTCAAGGTGATTATTGATATAGTTTTCCAACGCATGATGCCCGCCAGGGAACTGCGGCATGACCTCTGCCATATTGTATACGCCATACTTATCCTTTATCATTCCGGTTGAACCCTCGCTTGCAGGCATTGCTATAGTAGTCCTGTACTTTCTTGTCGCAGCATGTTTAGCAGCGGAGGTCGAACTACCGGCTCCCGCCGTCGTCCTCGCAGCGTTCGATCCTGCAGATGCAGCACCTGTTCCGCCGGCGCCGTTCGTACTACTAGCCGCGCTGGCAGCTTCGGATGAAACGGAAGCCGCAGATGCTTGTGCCGCTATCGCAGCCGCAGCCGTATCCTTTCCAATATTTGCATCCCGCGTATTGTCGACACTGCTGGCAGTAGAATCGTTTATCGCACCGGAATCTTTGTTCCCTTCTCTATAGTCATCTGAGTTACAGGCGCCAAAGCCCAGAGCCGCGACAGAAGCGATAAGGCAAAGGCTCATAAACCTGTACGTTGTTTTAACTTTCATAAATCAAGATTTTAGGTTAAACAATGTACAAGTAGTAGATCAAAGCAAGTGCCAGGACAATCCGGGCCGTCATTCCTGGCCTTGTTAAAACCCTGATGTGGAGTTTTTTGCCCGAATAAGGCCATCAGCTGAAATACGTCAGATCGTGTCTTTTGCAATCACCGTCCAATCCTTCTTGCCATAGCCCTGCACAATAAAGCGATCCATTTCAGCGGCTATCGCAGGAATAGCGACCAGGTCGATACCTGCCTCATCTGCTGCCTCCATAAATAACCGGGTATCTTTTCTTGCCATCTCCAACTCCCAGGAAGGCTGATCCCAATTGCCTGATGTCATGCGTTTCAATCTGCCTGTAAGCATTGTCGCAGGATTCCAGGATTCGAATAAGGTAAACAGATCTCCGATGGGTATATCCTGCGCTTTGGCAAGCGCCAGCGAATCGCGGATACCAGTAGTAAAAGAAACCAGGAAGAGATTGCCAAGCAGTTTCATACCGGCAGCGCGTCCAGGTTCATCACCGAAGTTGATCAGCTTGCCCGTCATTTGAGACAGATGTGGTTCAAGTCGGACGATGACCGCCTGATCGCCCGACACCAGCATAAACCCGGTACTTTCCAGCGCATTGGGAGGCCCCATGAATACCGGTGCGTGCTGATAGGTAAAACCACGGTCCTTCCAGAGCTTTGTTCTCCTTACCGCGCCTGCGGCCGACGTAGTCGTATGATCGACGATGGTTGCTCCGGGTGCAAATCCGGCACTTGCCTTTTCCAGTATCTCATCGACGGTATCGTCATCTTTAAGGGTAAGGTGTATAACGTCGACGCCGCGTACTGCATCAACGACTTCATCAAACGCCTTTGCGCCATATTGTTCCAGTGCCGCGGCCTTGGAAGCCGTGCGATTCCAAACCTGCACCTGTTCGCCCTTCTTCAACATTGCTCTTACAAAATTGGCCCCAAGGAGGCCCATGCCTAAAAATGCCTTCATTGCCTTAAATTTTTTATAAAGGTAGCTAATAAAAATCTCCTTCGCCAATGGTCTGCGGTTGGTATTTCAGCTTGCAAAGACCTCGGGCAAGCTGACATTAACAATCGTTGCTTATAATAATTTTCTGGAATACCCGTTTTATTGATCTCCTGACAAAAGACCTACCCATATCCCATGGGCAAATGCTGTTCATTGCAATTTCCATTTCATTAACCACTTAAAATCTAGTATGAAAAAAGCCTTTCTTTTCGCATGTCTTTTGTTGGCTGCCGCTTCTTTTTCTTATGCACAGCCGCCCAGGATCTCTATCGACGTCATCTTAGGCAACAGACCGCCAGCGCCAAATGAAGTCAATCTGATGCAGGTCGAAGAACGGAAACACCCCAACATTACCCGTGCCATGCACGACATCGAGAAGTCCATGCGGGCCCTCCATGATGCACCGGATGATTTTGGGGGTCACAAGGGTCAGGCGGAAGCTGACTTGCGCGCTGCCTATATCTCTTTGAGAAAAGCCCTGTATTTCCGACTCTACCAGGATACACACTAGTCTACCCCAGGTGATAAAAACTCAAAAAGCCCATCTGACGGTGGGCTTTTTGAATTAACTTGCCGCGGTGGAAGCTAACCGCTATTTCATCGTTAACAAACCATACAATATGGTTTCGCAGTTCGTCAGCAATCACGAGGTGAGACTTCTCGGCGAACTTGCTTTTTCTTTCCCCGAAGGCACCCATGCAATAGGAAGACTCGATAATATGTCAGAAGGACTACTGATCCTGACGACCAACAAGAAGATCACTAAACTTTTATTTATGGACAAGACGCCGCATGAGCGCACTTACCTGGTAAAAGTGAGACATCGGATGAAGCCCGAAAGTGTTTTACAATTGCAAAATGGCGTGTCGATACAAGTCAGCGGCGGAGGCTATTATACCACGCAGCCTTGCAAAGCATTCATCATAGACGATCCCAAGCCGCTGCTTGCCAGCGCCGGGGTGGAAGAAAAAGACGATGGTCTGAATAATCATACCTGGCTAACCCTTACGCTGGTAGAAGGAAAATATCACCAGGTTCGAAAAATGGTTAGCGCATTAGGTCATCGCTGTCTGCGACTCATCCGGCTCTCTATCGAAGATCTGCAGCTGGCCGGTTTGCCGGCAGGGGAAGTCAGAGAAGTCCAGGAAGAGGAGTTTTTCAGAAATCTGAAGATCGGAGCATAAAAAAGGATTTAATGCGTCCTTGTCCATATCTGCGTCCGGCCAAACAAGGACATGCCTATATAACCTCTCACTTTCAGGGTATTGGGATCTTTCAAAGAAAGGATACAACTATATGTTTTACCACTCAGCGGATCATATACCTGCCCATCCACCCACTCGTCTTTGTCAAAATGAAATCCTTTTAATATCTCCAGCCCAAGAATGGGTTGGCTTTGTTTGCTGGCATCCGGATTCTTCGCATCCACCAACGGCTTTCCGTTCGGTTCGGGAAATTTCAGCCAGGCGATCTTACCATTGTATTTATCGCCGTTCTTAAAGATACTGATCTTTGCCGGCTTGTCTCCATCAATGAGCCAGAGGCCTACAATATCATCGGCCTTTACCTGTGCGCTTGCTTTAAGCGTCATGACACATGCAATGAGTATAGACAATATCTTCATCGTTTTCATATGCCGGAAGTTACGAAAATACGTCTAAAGTGTATTACACTCCTGTATTGCTTGTTCCAGAAGTCAGGCCCTCGAAGCCTGGCCCTTTATCATAAGCGGAATGGTAAAAGAGAACCTCGTTCCATGACCCGGCAGGCTTTCGGCCCAGATACGGCCGCCATTGAGCTGCACAAAGTCTTTACAAAGCTTTAACCCGATGCCCGATCCTTTTTCCTGCATGAGTCCGGCAGTAGACACAACGGTATCGGAGAAAACGCTGTCGATCGCTGAATCCGGGATACCCGATCCCGAATCTTTTACCACAACTGTCACCGCCGTCTCGTCCATCTCTCCGTCAATTTCTATCACGCCCTGAGCAGGTGTATATTTCAGGGCATTGGAAAGCAGGTTACGTATGACACAGCCCAGCAGGTCGGCGTCTGCATACACCCAACAATCCTCGGAAATATGATTATAAAACTGGATCTCCTTATGCTGAAGGATCGTCTGGTACATTTCTGCTGTATCGGTCACCAGCTGACGAAGCCCGTATTCTCCTTTTCGCGGGTGTATACGGTTCAGCTTGGACCTTGACCATTGCAGCAGGTTGTCCATCAGGTGAAAGGCATTCTTCGCCGATTCGTCAAGAGCGGAAA
This sequence comes from Chitinophagales bacterium, assembly GCA_015654595.1. Lineage (GTDB taxonomy): Bacteria > Bacteroidota > Bacteroidia > Chitinophagales > Chitinophagaceae > Puia. The sequence continues at coordinate 11,069 of JAATGQ010000249.1, forward strand.
GGCTTTTCTGTACTTTGTCGGCGGGCATCTCCCTGAACTTCTTGCTAAGCACTTCCGACAAATTTTGAAACCAGTAAAGGGGATTCCGGAGTTCGTGCGAGATGATCGAGAACAGCTTATCTTTTTCCCTGTTAGCGATCTCGAGCTCCTCATTCAACAACGCCTGGCGGGTATTCTGCTCTGTCACGGTCCTGTTCAAAGCCTCCAGTTCGCGATTGGCCTTCTTCTTGGCATAAAGCCGGTTGTAGATATTGAGACAAAGCACGATCGTAAAACCAAGCGCAATCACGATCAGCCAGAAAAAGATATTCTTTCTCTTGATCAACGCCTCTTTCAATTCGTTGTCGGCCCGTAATACCTCATTGTCCTTTACCTTCCGCTCGAGATCGAACGAGAGGTTCAACGCCGCGATCTGTCTTGCATTGCCGACATTGAGCAACCGCTTCTGCGTCTCCAGCAGCAGCACATGATAGTCCAGCGCAGTACGATAGTCCCCCTTGCTGCTATAGCATTCATAAAGCCCGCGGTAAATATTCTGCAGCATTTCGTCGTAGTCGGAGCCGGACAGTTTGCTAAGACTAAGCAGATAGTATTCCAATGCCTTTGCCAGCTGCCCTTTCTTTTTGTACAGGTTGGCCAGGCAAAGACTGGAAGACGCCACACCGGCGCCAAAACCAGCTTGCGTAGAGATCTTCCAGGCGGTATCATAAAAATGAAAAGCTTTTTCATCCTGCCCCTGCTCGCTATAGACAATGCCAATATTATTCATCGCCTTCACAAGCCCCTTCTTATAGTGCGTCTTTTCGCAAAGATCAAGGGCCTGGTTAAAATAAACCAACGCGCTGTCATAACGCTTCAGCTTCAGAAACAGGATCCCGATATTATTACACGACTTGGCAATCCCTTCCGGGTTGTTGAGATCGTCACGACGATTAAAGGCTTTCTGATCGTATTCAAGGGCTTTGTCGTATTGGTCGAGCAAGCCATAAAGGCTTCCCAGGTGACTGGAAGTCTGCGCATACAGCAGGGTATCGTGTATCTTTTCGGATAACTGAAAGGCCTCGAGATAGTATTGCAGCGCCATGCTCATACGGCCCTCGCTGATAAAGTTTTTGCCGCGGCTGGTCAGGATCATCACCAGCAGCCGGTCGTCCTTGCCGTTACGGCAAAGGCTCAACGAGCTGTCGTAGTACCTGGATGCGTCATGAAAATCGCCCTTTGTCTCCTTGTATTTGCCGATATAGTAAAGCGCATAAGCCCGCGAAGGCTCGAGGTCGTGCGTGCTGGCCAGCCTTTCGGCATCCAGGAAATAGGTCAGCGCCGAGTCATAATTACCATGATCGTAGATGATCTCTCCTATTTTCATACGCACTTCGCAAAGCGATGCATACAGCGAATAATGCCGGGCCAGCTGTTCCGCCTGGCCATAAAGATGGAGGGCCTCTTCACTGTTGCCGGCGATATCCTGCCGCCCTCCCGCATTCATTCGCTGACGAAAAAGGGAATCCGGCGTGTCGACACGGGCCGAAGCCGATGCACTGGCTGCCGCAGGACGGAGGACGCGGAA
>JAATGQ010000127.1 GCA_015654595.1 Chitinophagales bacterium
ACATGAACAAAGCCCTACAGCTTGCTACAGAAGAGATGAATATCTCTGTCACCGAGTTTGCAGTAGCCGGTATCCCCCATGGCTTATTTTTTGCACACCAATGGTGGGTAGCCAGCAACGATAAGGTGGATGAAGAGCTGTTGCGGAAGAAAATAGACGACAGGTTAAAGGAGCTGAATGACGATTATGCAGTCGAAAGGGATAGCGCTCTGAAAGACATTTATGTCAAAGTGCTGCCGGAAGAAAAATTCATGGAGTTTATGCGTCTCAAAGGCAAGATTGGAGGTCAGCATAAATTTCCAAGGGTGTTGAAAGGCAAGATGCTGATCGACTGGCAAAAATATCTGGAGACAGGAAGTCTTTAACCCGAAACTTGACATTCTATGACAGAGGCCATATTGAAAGGATTGGCGCTGGGTTTTGTTCTGGCCCTATCGGTTGGGCCGATTATTTTTACCATCATCAAACAAAGTCTGAACAACGGACACAAGGGCGGCTTTAGCTTTGTCGCCGGTGTCTGGATCAGCGATATTCTTCTCGTGGTCCTCTGCAATACGCTGACGGCCATGGTTTCTGAATTGCTCAAACATTCGAGGACCATTGCTTTTGGCGGCAGCGCTTTCCTTATTGCAATGGGGGTTTATTTTGTATTCTTCAAAAAGGTTTCTCTTGGCAAGGAGAGCGGGAGTACGGAGACGACGTTTCGGAAAAGGGATATGGCGCGGGTCTTTGCGTCCGGGTTTTTGATCAACACGCTGAATCCGGGGGTGATCTTTTTCTGGCTTGGGAATGCGACGATCCTTGCGCCGACGCATACGCTGAAGGAGATGGTAGTCATTTTCGCCGTTTGTTTACTTGTGAATATGAGCGCCGATGTGGGAAAGGTCATGATGGCCAATACGCTTCGCAGCAAGCTGACCGTGCGGACCCTGTCTATCGTCAACAAAATTGCCGGGAGTATTCTGATCGGATTTGGAGTTTACCTGTTGCTTTTCAGAGTGATTCTTTATAAGGAAGGAGCCGCGGCGTGAGGACGCGAGGGGCATGAGGACCCGGCCGGCTGCGGCTCGCTCGTTAATGGCGGATTAACAAACGATTGACCGCAGATCTTTGTAAGTTTGAGCCATAGCTTTATTGCTTATGCGAAAAATAATCATATTAATTATTTGCGTCATCCCCTTTCTGAGTCAGGCCCAGACTGACATCCTCGTATTACAGAAAAGAGGCATGCACATGCATACCTATACGGTAGGTGATCCTTTTGTGTTTCGTACTGTTTATGGACAATGGCTCGAAGGGACGATCGATGCCATGCGTCACGATACTATCTTCATCGCCGGACAGGCATTTAACTATAAAGAGATCGATGCTGTACACCGTCTGGGAAAAGGCGATCTCAAAGGCCTTGGGATAACGTCTATGATTGTCGGCGCAGGCTTTATGGCCATCGGCGCGATCAACGGCGCGCTTCGCAGCGACAAGGCAAAGGACTGGTATACGACCAGCGGCTACATCATCGGCGGAACGCTTGTCGCCGGCGGTTTCCTGCTGACGCAGATCAAGAAGAAATATTACCCGCTTGGGAAGCGGTATCGGCTGCTTTATTTGCAGGTTAATCCAAGGAAATAGGGACGCCAGGCCCCGCCGCCGCGTTGCACCGCGAATGTCCGCGCGCCGCAGTCCATCATCTTTTGCGCGCTTCATTGCCCCGCTGTTTACCGGGATTCGACAGCCGCCTGTCTCGCACTCGGGCCTGAATGCCGCCCCCCCTTGCAAAAAGCACTAAAATTGGTGTTCCATCGTTTTAGGGACAGTCTTATCTTGCATTTGTAAATCAACTGGATGCCGCTTAACACAAAAGGACTGATCCCCCGCATTTGGCGCATAGCTAAACGGGTTTTTATATTTCTGTTCTTCTTCCACCTCTTTTATCTGCTTTTACTAAAATGGGTCGATCCCCCGATCACGCTCACGCAGCTGGGCAGCGTTTTTCGCGGCGAAGGGCTGAAGCGGACCTATGTAGGCATGAAAGAGATTTCCCCCTACGCAAAGCTGGCAGTGATCTGTTCGGAAGACCAGCTCTTCCCGGACCACGATGGATTCGACTTCAAATCCATCGAAAAAGCGATGAAGCATAACCAGAAGAGCAAGTCGCTGCATGGCGCCAGCACGATCAGCCAGCAGGTTGCAAAGAATGTTTTCCTGTGGCAAGGCCGCAGTTATTTCCGCAAAGCCCTGGAAGTATATTTCACATTTATGATCGAATGGATGTGGGGAAAGAAACGCATCCTTGAAATGTATCTCAATATCAGCGAAATGGGCAAAGGTGTGTATGGGATCGAAGCGGCGGCGCACAGCTATTTTAATAAACCTGCAAAGACCCTGACCCGCCAGGAGGCCGCCAAGATCGCCGCCTGTTTGCCAAACCCAAAAGAGTTTACGATAAAGCCATTGTCAAACCGTGTGGCGACCCGCACTCCGTGGATCCTGATCCAGATGACGCATTTGCAGGACGATCCGGATATACAGAAGTTGTTGCAATAAAGGCCGCGCCCGAACTCCCTCACCGTGCGCCGCGCAACCACCCGTCAACCGCCGCAATCGCATGCTCGAGCCGCAGTTCCGCATGACCGCGAACCTCAAACCAGGGCGTGGACTGATTGATCAGCAGATCACGGTAAATATGAAACAGCGTTTCGCGGCTCTCGAGATCCGGATATTCGCGAAGCTCATCCTTCACCCAAGGCAGATCGGTGCAGCATAACAGGTAGCCGTCGTATTCGCGCGCCACGATCTGGTCGAGTATCCAAGCATCGCACTTCCCAAACACAAACTCGCTCCATACTTTCATCACGTACATATCGGTGTCGATAAAAAGGATCTGGTCGCCTGCCGCGCCAGCGCTCGCCGCCCCGCCCCCTCGTTCTCCCACCGGGACAGCCGCCGCCCCTGCACGCGCCTCCAGCGCAGCGGCCTTGCGGTCCTCCAGCGCCAACTGCCCCTTTGCGATGGTCAGCAGGTCTTCGAACGTATAATCCATCCCATGCCGGAGCAAATACTCGCGGGCATATTCCGCGGCCCACTCTGTTTGGTAATGAGCGGCAAGCCCTTCGCATAGCGATGACTTTCCCGTCGATTCGGGACCGATGACAACGAACTTTTTAAGCGGCATGTTCGACGGCTTTTGCTCTTTTCATCCATTCCATTAAACCAGAGACGGCCAGGACAAGAAGAACGATATAATAAATGCTGGTAAAAACGTAGTGCTTGACAAAATAAAGAGGGATCGAAGCCGCATTCGTGGCAATCCACCAATACCAACTCTCCACCTTTTTGCGGGTCATCAGCCACATCCCCGTATACGCCGTCGCCGAAGCAAACGCATCGGCCCATGGGATAGCCAAGGGAGCAAAGTCCTTTTTAAGATAGGTCAGGGAGAAAAAGACAAGACAGTAAAAGAAGACGAAGAAGCCGATCTGCATCAACCATTGCCCGCGCGTAGACCATCGCACCCGTAATACATAGTGCAGGTTGTGATCCTTTCTCGTCCAGACGATCCAGCCATAAGTATTCAGAACGGTATAATAGAAATTCACACTGGCCTCGCCCAGCAGCGACATCCGAAAGCTGAGATAGACGTAGAAGATCGTATTGACCAATCCCGTTGGATAAACCAGGATATTCTCCTTGCGGCTATACCAAACGCTTAAGATCCCTGCAATAACGGCGATAAATTCGATCCACGTGGTGTGCTGAAGATCGGAGATAAATTGATGCCAGATACCGTAAGCTGTCATTATTCAGCCTCGGCAACGACTTCTTTTACCTCGGGGATCATCCGCTTCATCATGCCTTCGATACCGGCCTTCAGCGTGATCATGGAAGAAGGACAGCCAGAACAGGAGCCCTGCAGCATCAGATTCACAATGCCCTCGTTGTAGCTCTTGAACTGGATAGCGCCGCCGTCCATTTCAACAGCAGGCTTTACATAGTTTTCGAGCAGCTCTTTAATTCTTTTTACAACGTCGTCGTCATCTGCATCGATGAGGTTGCCTTCGGATTTGTTGGTGACAACGATCTCTTCTTCATTGACAACGGGCTTGTTTTCTTCGAGGTATTCCTTGAGGAACTGACGGATAGCGGGAATGACATCATCCCAATCGGTATCCGCTGTCTTTGTCAAAGTGACGAAGTTGCTGGCGATAAAGACGCTCTTGATAAAAGGGAATCCAAAGAGCTCGATGGCCAGGGGAGAAGGCTTGGCGGCTTCGACATCAGGGAAATCAATGATCTTACCGGGATACAATAATTTGTTGGCTACGAATTTCATCGTCTCCGGGTTGGGAGTCATTTCGGTATAGATGCTGATGACCGGGTTGCCTGTTTTGATCATAAAGAAGCCATTTTAATACTACAAAGGTAACAAATTCGGGTGATGCTTGCTTTCTATTTCCGGAAAACACCGCCGGTAGTCGCCGGGGTACAAAAGGGGCGGAAAACAGCGGAAGGGCGCAAAACAGCGGAAGGGCGGAAAACAATGGGGCGGCGGTATGCTCCTCAGGGCGGCAATCGCGCGGCCGGCGAATGGGCCGCCCGGCCTTATGCGGCCGCAGAGCTCTGCCCGGAGGACGCAGACGAAGTCGACCCGTCGACGGGGGAAAGCTGAACCGGGCGGGCGGAAACGGCGTGACCCAAGCGGCTGAGACGATAATTGAGGATATGCGCACTCACAATGAAGCCTACGGCCAACGGCAGAATGACCAGCTCCCACTCCCGCCAAACCTGCTTCCCGATCAGGCAAATCATCCCCGCCACAAACAACATCCAGGGCGTCAACCGGTGATGATGCCGACGAAACCCATGCCATAAGGCCCCGGTCCCGATCAGAAAAGCCAGCAGGATCATCCCATACTCGAAAGTGGGACTGTGAACGAGGTCGATACCCAGCACGGGCAGAGCCGCAACCGCCAGGGGCAGGAACGCACAGTGGATCGCACACAACACAGACGTCGTAATGCCCAGGGCATCCCAATTGATATGTCGATGTTTCTTCACAAATGCAAAAATACACCATTCGCAACATCGTTGCAAATAATTTGTTTCTATATAAGGAGCGGCTCCAAGGAGCCGCTTGGCGACGCCCGAGCAGGCAGGCCCGCCATTCCGGACCCTGTCCCGGCGTAATGCGCAATTTTCGTCTGCGGCTTAGCCGAATCAATCCTAAATTTGCAGTATCATGAATAAAAAGAAAATCGGTTTATGGGTCGCGTTCTTCCTGCTGTTGTTCGTGGGATTCTACTTCGCGCTGACAAAGTTCATTCCCGGATACGGAGCAGGCCCCCAGCTTCCTGTCCTGAGCTATGTTCCTCATTTTTCTTTTAGTGACCAGGAAGGAAAAACGATCACGGAGAAAGACGTTGAAGGAAAAGTATACGTCGCGGAATATTTCTTTACTACCTGCAGAGGCATCTGCCCGAAACTGAATGTCAACGTTCGCAAGCTGGCAGCCGATTACAGCAGCGAACCGAACTTTCGTATCCTGTCCTATACCGTAGATCCGGAGACCGATACCGTAGCGAGAATGAAACACTACGCAGATAGTCTTGGAGCAGACGCGTCACGCTGGTATTTTCTGACAGGCCGCAAGGACAGCCTTTATCACCTCGCAAGAAACGGATACCTGCTCGACGATCCAAAGAACAACGAACAAAACATCGACGACCAGTTTCTTCATACACAGTTCCTCGCTCTTGTCGACAAGAGCGGGCGCGTAAGAAAGATATACGATGGACTAAAGAAAGATGAACTCGACGAACTGGAAAAGGATATCGCTTCTTTGTTAAAAGAAAAAGCCGACGCACAACGATTCACCAATTCTCTTTTCACAAACAATCCGGGCTGAGCTAATGGAAAAGAAAACAGATACCGCGAACATAGAGACGAAGATAGACCTGCTGCTAAAGAAAAGCAACCTCAGCGTCACAGGCGGACGGCGTCGTATTCTCGAGCTTTTTCTGCAACACGATGGCGCGTTGTCGCACGGCGATATAGAAAAGAAGGCTGGCGAGAAATTTGACAGAGTAACAATATACCGTACTCTACAAGCCTTCCTTGAAAAAGGATTGATACATAGTATACCGACTTCGGATAATTCTATACGTTATGCGTTGTGCAAAGACGATTGCTCCGATGGTCATCATCACGATGATCACGTTCACTTTATTTGTACCGCTTGCGGCACAACAGTATGTCTGGAAGAAGTAACCCTGCCCGCCATAAAACTGCCGCGCGGTTATACGACGGAGCAAGTAGAAGTGCTGGTCAGCGGAGTTTGCAAGAGCTGTAATCACTAAAAAAACAAAGCCCCGATGTAGAAACACCGGGACTTTTGGTTAAGGCTCTGATTAGTAGCTTCTTTATG
>JAATGQ010000162.1 GCA_015654595.1 Chitinophagales bacterium
CGGTTTGCAAACGAAGGCGCGATTGGCGCTGCAGTGAGCTTCAACCCGACAGAGCCTGTTCTTTCCAACTCCGAGAAATTCGGCGGTTACTATGAGTATACCGATCCTACGAGCGTAACCGGTTTGAAGTCGAATGCTCCCCGCAACCCTTATGGTTTGCTGGAAGAAAATCACAACGTCAGCACCGTTTATCGAACGATCACCAGTCTGGCTTTTGACTACAAGGTTCATTTCTTTCCCGACCTGCATGTCAACGTAAATCTGGGTTATGATGGGGCAAAGGGTTCCGGTACACAAAAGATACCTGGTTATGCCGCTTCCAACCTGGATTCTTACACCGATACCAATGGCGTGAATTACAGCGGTTATTCCCATTATTACAAACAGATCAGCAACAACAAGTTGGCGGAAGGCTTTCTGAGCTATGGGCATACTTTCAGCCGTCTGAAGAGTCACGTCGATGCCGTAGGCGGTTATGCGATACAGGACTTCAAGAATACAAGTTACAACTATGCGTCCTATTTTGCTGATGGCACGTTGAATCCCAACTCGATCCCGACTTATACGTCGGATATCAACGAGTATATCCTAACTTCTTTTTATGGTCGTCTCAATTGGGTATTCAATGATAAATATATCTTGACCGGAACGATCCGTAATGACTATTCGACCAAGTTCGCGCCTGCCGACAGAAGCGGTGTTTTCCCTTCGGGCGCTTTTGCGTGGCGGATCAATGAGGAAGACTTCCTGAAGTACAGCACCGTTATCTCCAACCTGAAACTGCGGTTAGAATATGGCGTCACGGGAAACCAGGAAGGGATTGGCAGCTACGACTATCTGTCGGACTACAGTCAGGGTACTTCTACAGCCCGGTATCAGATTGGACAAACTTATTATTATGTCTATCGTCCGGGCGCCTATTATCCCGGCCGTACCTGGGAGACGACGGCTACCGAGAATGTGGCGGTGGACTATGGTTTGTGGGGCGACAGGATCACGGGTAGCGTAGACTATTATTACAGAAAGACAAAGCATCTGCTGGCTACGGCTACGCAGTCTGCGCTGACCAACTTCAGCAACCAGATCACGGCCAATATCGGCAATATGCGTGATCAGGGTGTCGAGTTCAACATCAATGCCAAGGTCATCGATACAAAGGACCTTAACTGGACCGTTGGCTATAATGTTACGTTCAACCAGAATAAGATCACGAACCTGACGGCACTCCCAGGCGAGTCTTCTTCGGGATTGCTGACCGGCGGTATTTCCGGTGGAACGGGTACAACGGTACAGATCAACAAGGTTGGATACAGCAAATATTCCTTCTATCTGTATCAACAGGTTTATGATTCGAAGGGCAAGCCGGTAGATGGTTTGTTTGTAGATCGGAACCATGACGGGACGATCAATTCCTCGGACTATTATGTGGGCAAGCATCCAGATCCTACCGCCTATATGGGGCTTAGTACCGATATCCGTTACAAGCGCTGGGGTTTTGGGTTGGTGGCCCGCGCCAGCTTTGGCAACTATGTTTATAACAATGTAGCTTCTTATACCGGTATTCAAAATTATATCCTGAATCCGATAGGTATCCTTAATAACGGCAGCCGGACAGTATTATCCAGCAATATGAATGGTTCGAGCGATAAAGACCTGACTTCCGATTACTGGTTGGAAAACGGTTCTTTCCTCCGGATGGACAATATGCATCTGAGTTATAATCTGGGCAAGATCATTGCGGGTAAGGGCGATCTGCGGGTATCTGCCAATGTGCAGAATGTCTTTATCATCACGAAATACAAGGGTGTTGATCCCGAAGTTTCGTCAGGTATCGACAATAACTTTTATCCCAGACCAAGAACCTATGTGTTGGGTCTGAACTGGAGCCTCTAACCTTTACCTAAAAAATAGCTTACAATGAAAAAGTATTCCATCCATATAGTATTGACCACGGCAATCTTCTCTTTGCTGTTGGTGTCTTGTGACAAGAATAAGATCCTTCAACCCAACGACCAGGTGACGGCCGCCGATGTGTACAAGACTGCGGCGGGTTATAAATCCGTACTGGCAAAAGTTTATGCAGCGTTTGCGTTGACGGGGAACAATGGTCCTGCGGGCAGCGCTGACGTGCAGGGGGTCGACGAAGGGACGTCCGATTTTTTCCGTCTTTTATGGTGCGCGCAGGAGCTGCCTACCGATGAGGCGGTTGTTGGCTGGACGGATGCGGGGCTTCCCGATTTTCATACGATGAGCTGGTCTGCGTCCAATACCTTTCTCGAGGGTTTGTACTATCGCAGCACGTACCAGATAACCCTTTGCAATGAATTCATCCGTCAGTGTTCCGATGCGAATGTAAAGAGCAGGGGCATCACGGGAGATAGCGCAACGATGATCGCTTATTATAAGGCGGAAGCGCGTTTCCTGAGAGCTTATCAGTATTGGGTGTTGATGGACATATTTGGCAATCCTCCTTTTGCAACGGAAGATGACGCTTTGGGGTCTGCTACGCCAAGGCAGATCGACAGAGCTTCCTTATATACTTATGTGATGAGCGAGCTGAAGGCGCTGGCTGCGGATGGCGTAATGGCGGCGCCGCGTGCCAACGAATATGGTCGTGCCGACCAGGGAGCAGTGTGGGCGCTGATTGCGCGGGTGGCATTGAATGCGGAGATCTATACCGGTACCGCGGATTATGATGATGCGGTTACCTATTCGCAAAAAGTGATCAATGCCGGTTATAACCTGATCAGCAATTATGATCAGCTGATGCTGGCGGATAACAACAAGAATAAGAACGACTCAGAGTTTATCCTGACGATCAATTATGATGGGAATGCTACGCAGAACTACGGAGGGACGACCTTCCTGACGCATGGGCCTGTGGGTGGTACAGAGTCTGCTTCCTCTTTTGGTATCGATGGCGGATGGGCTGGTATCCGGGCTACGAGCGCGTTGATCGATCTGTTCCCTGCGCCTACGACAACTTCTTTCCCCAATAATGGCAATTCTGACAGCAGGGCCGAATACTGGACGGATGGGCAGACCGAAGCGATCGCTGATATCAGCACCTTTACGAATGGTTATCCCATGACCAAGTACCGGAATGTGACGAGTGCGGGCGCCGGCGGCAGCAACCTTTATTATTCCGATGTGGATATGCCTATTTTCCGTCTCGCGGAGCAATACCTGATCTATGCAGAGGCGACGCTTAGAGGCGGAGCCGGCGGGGATGCTACTCAGGCGCTGAAATATGTAAACGAGCTGCGTGCACGCGCTTATTACGGCACAAATGCGGGGGCTATCAATACTTCCGATCTGACGCTGGACTTTATTCTTAACGAACGTGGCCGGGAATTGTATTGGGAAGGGTTCCGTCGTACCGACCTGATCAGATACGGCAGGTTTACCGATGGTACCTATCTGTGGCCCTGGAAGGGTGGTTCAAAGAATGGCGCTGGCGTTGCGTCGTTCCGTAATCTTTACCCGCTGCCTACAGCCGATCTGAGCGTGAACCCCAACCTTAAACAAAATACCGGATACTAAACGATTGATCTGATTATGAAAAAAATACTTATTCTTTCCTCGGCAATGGGCATCGGTTTGATGCTGCTGTTGGCCTCCTGTAAGAAGACAGGCCCCAAGGCAACGCTTACGAGCGGCACGGGTGGTTCCGTCACGGCATCTGTCTCTACGCTTGTGTTGGATATATCGAAGGTGAATGCTTCCGATACCAGCATCTCCTTTGCTCTAGTGGATCCCAACTTTGGTTTCTCCGCTGCGACCTCCGATGTGCTGCAGTTCGATTCCGTTGGCGATAACTGGGCGCATCCGCAGTCTGTGTCCGTGAATGCGGGCGAGAAGACGGTGGCCTTCTCCACCTATGACTTTAATACGCTGGTATTGAAGCTGGGTTTTGCGGCGGATTCCGTTTCCAAGATACAGGTAAGACTGCAAAGTACCGTATCGGACGAAACCGTTTATACCGATCCGATCATGCTTACCGTTACTCCTTTCTCTGCTGCCTCTTCCGTATATGTTCCTGGCGCATACCAGGGATGGAATCCGGCCAGTGCCGATAGTCTTGTTTCTCCTTCTTCCAATGGTATCTATACCGGCGTTATCAATTTTACCGGTTCCGATCTGACCTTTAAGATCACCCCGGCAAAGAACTGGAACTCCGCTTATGGCGCAGGTTCAACAGCTGGAACAGTAAGTCTGTCCGGCGGGAATCTTACCGCGCCGAGCGACGGAACCTTCCTGTTGACACTGAATACCAATCTGCTGACGCTGACCTATACGACAGAATGGAGTGTGATTGGGGATGCCACTGCGGGCGGTTGGAGCACCGATGCCGCGATGAATCTCGATGCTGCTACGGGCAACTGGTATACGACGATCACGCTGACCTCCACGGGTACGCAGGCGATCAAGTTCCGGTACCTGGAATCCTGGGACACGAACCTGGGCGAAGGCGCGAGTGCCGGAGTACTGGCTTCGGGCGGCGCGAACATCGCCATCCCGGCTACTGCTGCAGGCGGCGATACCTATTATATCGTTATGAACCCCACGACGTTGACCTATACGCTGACAAAACAATAAAATTGCTTAGTAATGAATCTGAAATTATATAGTGCAGCGCTTTTACTGATAGGATTGACGGCCTGCAATAAGAATGCTGGGATTACGAGAGAAAAGGCGGCTGCGGATGCTCCTTCCGGCGCAGCTTATGGGGTGACTTTTACCAATAACGGCAGTTCTGCCATTTTCGAACTGTATGCACCCGGCAAGAACACCGTGTCGGTGATCGGGGAGTTTAACAACTGGAATCCGACGCCGATGACCCAGAGTAAGGATGGCAACAGCTGGTGGGTGCAGATCGATAAGATCGACCCCAGCAAGGAGTATGCGTATCAATACCTGATCGATAACAACATACAGATCGCCGATCCTTATGCGCGTAAGATACTGGACCCCGATAACGATGCAAGCATTCCGTCGAGCGTGTATCCCAATCTGAAGGCTTATCCGACGGGTACGGCGGCAAGCGGCATCGTGAGCGTGATGCAGGGCAGTCCTGCAGCCTACACCTGGCAGAATGCATCCTTTACCCGACCTGATCCAAAGAACCTGGTTGTGTATGAATTGCTGGTCCGTGATTTTGTCGCTACGCATAGTTATCAGACCTTGACGGATACCTTGAACTATCTGGCAAATCTGGGAGTGAATGCGATCGAGCTGCTGCCCGTCAATGAATTTGAGGGGAACGATTCCTGGGGCTATAATTCCAACTTTATGTTTGCGCTGGATAAATATTATGGTACGGCTAACGCGTACAAGGCGTTTATCGATGCCTGCCATGCGAGGGGGATAGCCGTTATCCAGGATATCGTATTGGAGGACCAGTTTGGTTCTTCGCCGATGGTAAGGATGTATGCCACTTCTGCGGGCAGTCCTTCCGCTTCCAATCCCTGGTTTGACCAGACCAATATGCACCCCGATGCGGTGGGCTATCAGTTGAATCACCAGAGTCCGGCTACCGTTTCGTACACCGAGGACGTGATGAAGTTCTGGATGCAGGAATATCATATCGATGGTTTTCGGTTTGACGAGGCAAAGGGGTTTACCCAAACCAATTCCGGTACGGATGAGGGCGCCTGGGCTGCTTACGATGCAAGCCGGGTGGCGATCTGGACAAAGTATATCCAGTATATGCAGAGCCTCGATCCCAAATTTTATATTATCCTCGAATACTTTGCGGTCGATCAGGAAGAGTCGCAGCTGGCGAACCTGGGCGCTATTCTGTGGAATAATAATAATATAAATGCGAACCAGGCTACGATGTCTTATAATGACGCGGGTGGTTCCTGGGATATCTCGAGAATGTTATACGACACCCATAGCTTTACGGCTCCCTATAACCTGATGACTTATATAGAGAGTCATGACGAGGAAAGGCTGCAGTACAAGAACGAGCAGTATGGTAATGTTTCCGGGTCCTATAATATCAAAGATCTGGCGACGGGATTGGGTCGGGAGCAGGCGATTGCGGCGTTCGAGTTCGCCTCTCCGGGGCCGAAAATGTATTGGCAGTTTGGGGAGCTTGGATACGACGTTTCGATCGACCAGAATGGCCGGACGGGCTATAAGCCGATCTATTGGAACTATCTGCAGGATGCAAACCGGCTTGCTTTGCATGATGTTTATGCGAAGCTGGCAAAGATGAAGATAAAGAACAGCGTCTTTACGACGACGAATTTTACGCATAGTCTTGACGGCGCTATAAAGAGCGTTCAATTGATCGGGTCCGATGGTACCGACGTCGTTATTGTAGGTAACTTCGACGTAGTCTCCCAGACGGCTGCCGTATCTTTCCCGGTGACGGGTACCTGGTATGATAACCTGTCAGGGGCAACGATGTCCGTGGCGTCTGCTTCGCCTTCTTTGACGCTGGCGCCCGGAGAATATCATATTTATAGTAATACGCTGCTGAAGCAGTAACCCTATTAAGATGAAGAGATTTCTTTTTGTTGTTGGTCTTATCAGCAGTTTAAATAGTATTGGTCAGGTAAGAGGTGTTGGGAATGTTACTGCGATAAAAGTTTCTGGCCAGAAGGTGGTGTTGAAGACGGATAATGCCGTTGGCGAGATTACCGTGTATAGCCCGACTGTCGTGCGGGTGCGGCTGGATCAGCATATGCTGGGCCGGGATTTTTCCTACGCGGTCGTGGGAGCGCCTGTTTCTGTGAAGGTGTCTGCCGATGAAACGCCGGACGCTGTGACGCTGACGACCGATTCTTTGAGAATGGTGGTGTCCAAGCGGCCTTTTCATGTGGCGTTTTATACCCGTGACGGTCGTGTCGTCAATGAGGATGAAAAGGGGCTGAACACTTCCTGGGTCAATGGCGCGGTGACGACGTATAAGCACATGCAGGAAGGCGAGCGGTTTATAGGTCTGGGCGAGAAAGTCGGCGACCTCGACAAGAAGGGCAATGGTTATACCATGTGGAATTCCGACAACTTTGGGTATCGGACCGATAAGGACCCTTTGTATGCTGACTTTCCCTTTTATATGGGTATCCATCACGGGTTACGGTATGGGATCTTCTTTGACAATACCTGGCAGACCGATTTCAACTTTGGCGCAAGCAATGACCGGTTTTCCTCCTTTGGATCGCACGGCGGCGAGATGAACTACTATTTCATCTATGCTTCCGATGTGGAGGGTATCCTCAGGAGTTATACCGGTCTGACGGGTCGGATGAAGATGCCACCTTTGTGGAGTCTGGGGTATCAGCAGAACAGGTATTCCTATTATCCCGAGACGGAGGTGATGCGGATCGCGCAGACTTTGCGGGAGAAGAAGATCCCTGCGGATGGCATTACGCTGGACATCCATTACATGGATAAGTATAAAGTCTTTACCTGGGATAAGCAGCGCTTTCCCGATCCGGCGGCGATGAGTTCGAAGCTGGCGGGGATGGGTTTCAAGCTGACGGTGATTGTGGACCCCGGAGTGAAAACGGAGGAAGGCTATGGTGTCTTTGAACGGGGGAAGAAGGCTGGGATATTTATCAAGTATCCCGATAGCACGAATTATACCGGTCAGGTGTGGCCGGGCTGGTGCAATTTTCCCGATTTTACCGGCGCGCGTGGTCGTGCCTGGTGGGAGACGGAGATCGCCAAATATGCTGGTGACGGTATCAGCGGTATCTGGAATGATATGAATGAGATAGCGACCTGGGGCCAGAAGATGCCGGACAATGTATTGTTTGACAACGAGGGTGAAGTGGCGGCGCATCCCCAGATGCACAACGTATATGGGTTGAACATGGCGAGGGCAAGCTTTGAGGGGTTCCGCAAGGCTTTGAATCGCAGGCCGTTCGTGCTGACTCGCAGCGGGTATTCCGGTTTGCAGCGGTATAGCGCTATCTGGACGGGTGACAACCGCGCGGAGGAAGACCACATGCTGCTGGGCGTTCGGTTGCTGTGTAATCTTGGTCTGGCGGGTGTTCCGTTTACCGGTATGGATATCGGCGGTTTTACCGGCGGGCCTTCCCCGTCTTTGTATGTGCGTTGGATGCAGATCGGTTCTTTCAGTCCTTATATGCGGAACCATACGGCGGTGAATACAAAGGCCAGCGAGCCCTGGACTTATGGCGAAGAGGCGATGGAGATTATTCGCAATTATATCAATCTCCGGTACCGGTTGTTGCCTTATGCCTATTCCAATTTTTATGCAGCGACGCAGGATGGGCTGCCGCTGATGCGGAGTCTGGCGATCGATTATACCGATGATTCGACGATCTATCGTCCCGT
The DNA here is from genome assembly GCA_015654595.1 of Chitinophagales bacterium. Lineage (GTDB taxonomy): Bacteria > Bacteroidota > Bacteroidia > Chitinophagales > Chitinophagaceae > Puia. Next base: position 8,317 of record JAATGQ010000162.1, read on the forward strand.
CTTTGAGAATCAGTATATGTATGGGCGGGCTTTCCTGGTAGCGCCTTTCACCGGCTCCGAGAGTTTTGGAGACGTCTATTTCCCTGCGGGCAAGTGGTATGATCTGTATACCGACAAGGTGTTTGCCGGCGGCCAGGAAGTCATTTTCCCATTGACGATGTCCAAGCTGCCGGTGTATGTCCGCGAAAGCAGTATCATTCCGATGCAGTCCTTGATCCAGCATACGACGGAGAAGCCTTCCGATACTTTGTTGGTGCATGTGTATGCCGGTTCGGCTGCGAACAGCTTTGTTTATTATGAAGATGATGGCAGCAGTTATGATTATGAGAAGGGCGCTTATTATCGGAGGAAGATCATCTATGATCCCGATGCGCGGCAGATCCTGTTTTCAAAGGCCGAGGGGAATTATGCGTCGAAGTTCAAGTATATAAAGCTGGGGCTGCATGGATTTGGCGGCGGCGATTTACAACTTGGCGGGCGTGCTGTTGCTTCGGGCAACGAGTTTGAGGCTTTGCTAACGCCGATCTCCAAGTTCGATCCGCAGGGTGTGGCTAATCCGCAGGAGGGGCATACGATCCGGACGGTGACGGTGAATAACACTGCAGAAGAGATGAGGATTCAGTACTAATACGTAGGTCTGCAGGCGCGTGCCTATGTGAGTATCGCGATGAGGTCGCGGAGACTTTGGGGACGGTGGTGTTGGTGAGGGGGCATACGCTAAACTTCGCGGCCCATTTTCAGCATGAGTCCGCCGTCGATAAAATAAGTTGCGCCGGTGATATAGCTGGCATCGTCAGAGGCGAGGAAGACGGCGAGTTTGCCGATCTCGTCGGGGAAGCCTGGACGTTTGAGCGGGACGGCCTCTCCTTTTTCCTTTTGAGCGGCGGGGTTGTTCATCAGGTCTTTGTTCATCGGAGTGACGATCATGCCGGGGCCGATGTTGTTGACATTGATATGGAGGTCTCCGAGTTCGAGGGCCAGGGTTCGGGTCAGGTTGCGCAGGCCGCCTTTTGCTGCGTTATAGTCAGCAGCATTGGTAAACATGATCTCCTCGTGAACGGAGCTGATATTGATGATCTTTCCTTTTCCGCCTTTTGAGCGGCGATGTTGGGCGAAGCTGCGGCAGGTAAGGAATGCGCCATAAAGATCGGATTTGATCGTCCGGTCGAATTCTTCCAGCGACATATCGATAACCGGTTTCTTTGCGCCATTGGTGCCGGCGTCGTTGACCAGGATATCGATGCTGCCAAACTCCCTGATCGCTTTTTCGAAAAGGGTCAGTATGTCGCCTTCTTCTTCCACGCTGACTTTTACAAGCAGGGTTTTGACGCCTTCTTTTTCGATTTGTGCGGCGGCATCTTTTCCTTTTTCTTCATTGCTGTGGTAGCAGACGACGATATTGGCGCCTTCTTTTGCGAATTCGAGTGCGATGCCGAGGCCGATGCCGGAGTCCGATCCGGTAATGAGGGCCGTTTTTCCCTGTAGCTTTTTCATGGAGGTGGAGCCGCAATTATTGTTCCTGTGGAAGGGAGGGATCAGTGGAGCCGGGGTGCAGGTAAAGTAGCTGTGATGATGGAGCGCGGCTGTGGCGGCCAGCGGGATCTGGGGCAGAAGTGGGAGATCAGATCGGGCTGCGGTGCCGGAGGGAGACGGTGTAGAAGAAGCCAAAGAGGACCATGCCCATGCTGAATGCATAGATATAGTTGAGACCGAGGCTGCTGGCGATGGCGCCGATAAGAGGGCCGGTGATACCGAGGGGACCGGTGAAGCTTTGGCTGTGAAGGTCTTACCCGATGGCTCATCCAACATACTGATCTACGGTTTCCAGATTCAGAACGGCTGCAGTATCTACCCGCACTTTATGGCAAAGCGCCGGGTTGGTGATCAGCGACTCTCCGTAAGACGGGATCATCTCCTTGAGTTTTGCACGCCAGCCGCCTTGTGTCAGCCGGTCGGCAAAACAGCGCTGGATCACCTGGAGCATGATGCTAACCGCGGTAGAAGCGCCCGGTGAAGCCCCCAGCATCGCGATGATGCTGTTGTCGGCCGAACCGACGAGCTCGGTCCCGAATTGCAGGATACCGCCTCGTTGAGCGTCCTTCTTGATGATCTGTACCCGTTGTCCGGCGACCTCGACGCGCCAGTCGCCTTCTTTGGCATCCGGATAGAACTCCTGGAGTGCGGCGAAGCGCGCCTTGTCAGATTGCAATACCTGGCCCACGAGATATTTCTCGAGGTCCCAGTTATCCTTACCGACGACGAGCAGAGGCTTGATGTTGTGGATATCGATCGAAGTAAGCAGGTCCCAGTAAGAACCGTGTTTGAGGAATTTTGTCGAAAAGCCAGCGTAGGGTCCAAAGAGCAGCGATGTATGGTCGCCGATGCGACGAGTATCCAGGTGAGGAACCGACATTGGAGGAGCGCCAACGGCTGCCTTGCCATATACTTTGGCGTTATGACGCGAAGTGACTTCGGGGTTGTCGCAGCGAAGCCAGATGCCGCTTACCGGGAAACCGCCATAGCCATGGCTTTCGGGGATGCCGGACTTTTGCAGCAGGTGGAGGGAGCCGCCGCCGGCGCCGATGAAGACAAACTTTGCCGTCACCGTACTTTTCTCACCCGTGTCAAGATCCTTGACCTTTACCTGCCAGCCGCCTTCAGCAGTTCTTTTCAGATCCTTTACCTCGTGACGGAACTGGAGGGAAAAGCCTTCTTTATTACGAAGAGAGTTGACTAAGATGGTTGTCAGCGCGCCATAGTCTACGTCCGTCCCCGTCACCATTCTTGTGGCGGCAACCTTTTCCGTTTTATCACGGCCTTCCATGACCAGGGGAGTCCATTCCTTCAGCAGGCCTTTGTCTTCCGTGTATTCCATGCCATGAAAGCAGGGATGAGAAGACATCAGCTGATGTCTCTTCTTCAGGTATTGAACGTTGTTCTCGCCTCTTACAAAGCTGAAGTGGGGAACAGAATGGATAAATGTATCCGGATCGGGAATCGTTCCTTTATTAACCAGCCATGCCCATAACTGGAGGGACAGGTCAAATTCGGTGTTTACTTCGAGCGCCTTCGAGATCTCGATGCTACCATCCTTTTTCTCGGGGGTATAGTTCAGCTCACAAAGGGCGGCATGTCCTGTGCCTGCGTTGTTCCACGCGTTGGTGCTCTCCTGCGCCTCGCCGTCGAGCGCTTCGTACATGGCTATTTTCAAGTGAGGGTCCAGCTCTTTGAGCAGGGAAGCAAGCGTGGCACTCATGATCCCTGCACCAATGAGGACAACGTCGTAGTTGGGTCCGGAAGATAACTGGGTTGACATGGTTGAAATAATCGGTTGTTTATCAAATAATTAAGCTGATGGATGTCATCCTTTCGATACCCAAAGTTCCGAACTTTCCTTCAATTGATATAACAGGATTTTTCTATCGACGCCATTGATATTATCAATGGTTCGCTAAATTTGTCCTATGGAACTGAGGCAACTACGTTATTTTGTCAAGGCTGCAGAGCTTTTAAACTTTACCGAAGCATCCCGGGTGTGTTTTGTGACACAGGGTACGTTATCTCAACAGCTTAAGCAGTTGGAGATCGATCTCGATACGGTGCTGTTCGACCGGATCGGGAACCGGGTACAGTTGACCGACGCCGGCAAATTGTTCCTGCCCTACGCCCGGCTGACACTTCAGAACGCTGAAAGCGGACAAAATGTTTTGGACGATTATAAAGAATTAAAGACGGGCGAGCTGCATATCGGCGCTACCTATGCGCTTGCGTCGAGATTAACGGCGGCGATCATCGTTTTTTCCGAGAAATACCCGGATGTGAAGGTCTTTGTGGAGTTTGGCACTTCTGAAGGATTGCTTCAAAAGCTAAAGGAGGGGCATCTGGATTTTATTCTTTCTTTTAGCCAGGCGGGTAAATCGGACAATATTCAATCGGTGCGGCTTTTCGAATCTCCGTTGGTTTTGATCGTCAGCGAGACGCATCCCTGGGCGGAAATGGAAGAGGTGAATGTCCGGCAGCTGAGTATGCTGCCTCTTGCTTTGCCTTCCCAGGGTTTTAGCACGCGCAGCCATATCGATCATGTTTTTGCGGAGCTGCAGTTCAAGCCCAATACAAAGATCGAGATGAATGATATCGGGGCTTTGCTGGAGCTGGTAAAGACGGGCAGATGGGCGACGATATTGACGCTGGCGGCGGCGGGCAAGCAAAAGAAGCTGCGATCGATCCCTTTTGGGAGCAAGGAGATGAGCCGGCAGGCTACGCTTTCCTGGCCAAAGGATGTGTATCGGAAGAAGGCTTCGATCATTTTTACGGAATTGCTGCTGAAACAGTAGCGCACATGAACGGCATGTTTCGGACGGCGGAGCGGTGGGACGGGGTTGTCGGCCATAATCGTACCTTTGCTGGCAAATCGGGGACATGGCCGGAAACCAAGTGAACAATTACGATTCTGTTGCGGGCTACTATGACCTGTTGAGCAGACTGGTCTATGGGCGGGCGGAGGTCAATGCGCAGGTGGAGCTGCTGAAGCGGTTGAGTCCGGGCAATCATCTATTGATCGTTGGCGGCGGGACGGGTTGGGTGTTGGAAGAGCTGGCGAAGCTGTTTCCAATGGGGATGCGGATCGTGTACGTGGAAAGTTCGGAGAAGATGATGCAAAAGGCGAAGAAGCGAAGGTGCGGGAAGAATGCGGTCGAATTTGTTAGTATGCCGGTTGAAGATTGGAAGAGCGACGAAGCGTTCGATGCGATCCTGACCGGCTTTTTCTTTGATAATTTTTCGGAGGAGCATGCGGCGGCGATCCTGCATGCTCTTGATCCCAGATTGAAGAAAGGCGGATATTGGCTGAATGCCGATTTCTACTGCCCGAAAGGGTGGCGACGCTGGTGGCAGCGGTTTTTGTTGAGGAGCATGTATATCATGACGCGGATCCTGTGTAAGGTGGAGGCGGATCGTTTACCGGATATGGAAAAGCTGTTTTGGGAAGCGACCTACAAAAAGCTGCAGACGACCTATTACTATCAGCAATTTATTCAGGCTGTCGTTTATCAGAAATAAAAATCATCCTCCTTATGCCTATGTCGCAATCCGCCTATGCGGCGCCGGTTGAACGGATCGCTGCGATCGACCGTATTCGTGGTCTTTGTCTTTTGGGTATCCTGATCGTCAATATTCAAAGTTATACCTTACTGGATTTTCTGCCTCCCAGGCAGATATATGCCATGGGACTTGACAAACCTTCCACCTATATGCCTTTGCTGTTGTTGCTGCGGGTGTTCATACATGGACAGTTCTTTACCATCTATAGTTTTCTTTTCGGTCTCGGTTTTTATATGATGCTGGAAAAGAATCGCCGGCTGGGACTCAACGGCACCACTATCTATATCCGGAGACTGCTGGTGCTGCTGTTCTTTGGCTGTGTACATGCGTTTGTGCTCTGGTTTGGAGATATTCTGACGATGTATGCCGTCTTTGGATTTACGCTGATTTACTTTTGCAGGTTACCAGCAAGTACGCTTTACCGATGGATTATCGGTCTGGCTGTTGGCGCCGTGGTCGTGGATGTGTTCAGGGCCATCTTTTTCCCTCTTCCTCCGGCGCATCCGGAAGCCTTTCTACGACAGGGCATCGAGGTGCTGCAGCATGGCTCTTTCGTGGACATCATGCGGCAGCAGCGGCCCCGGTTTTTAAGGATGTGGTCGGGGATCGGACGGAGAGCCATGTCTGGTTTTATGATCGTGGAGATCATGTTCCTGTTTGGATTGATCGCGGGCAAGACAGGTTTTTTCCGGCGTATCATGGAGCTGCGGCCGTGGATCAGGCGAAGGATTCAGATCCTGGTTGTACCGGCCCTGGCATTGAAGATCCTTTCCTGTCTGTCTGTATTGGAATGGCATGTGCTGGGCGGCAATGCGCGTAAGTATGAAAACCTGCTGCTTGCGGCCGCCAGTTTCTTTGGGACGATAGGGATGGCCTTGGTGTATATCGGGTCGCTGAGTTTGTTCTTTGGCAGCAGGCAGGCGAAGGGACGGGTGACCTGGCTGGAGGTTTGGATCGGCAATGCGGGCCGCCTGGGTCTGACCAACTACCTTGGTCAGACCATCCTTTGTATGCTGCTCTTCTATCCCTATGCACTGGGGCTGATCGCGCGGCTCAGCCTCTGGGAGTCCTTTCTTCCGATCCTGGGCATCTATTCGCTGCAATTGTTCTACAGCACCCTATGGTTACGTCATCACAAGCTGGGACCGATGGAAGGGCTGTGGCGCCGATGGACGTATTTGAAGTCTTCGGCCGGCGGAAAAACACTATCTTAAAGAAAATTTATTCTTGCTGATATGAGAACCTACTCCTTTCTTGTAGTTGTCCTCCTGTTGGGGGCTGTTTCCCGCTGCTGGGCTATCGATGCAAAAGATACCCGGATGTTGTCACAGCCGGCTGTCAGTGCCGATCATATTGCGTTTATTTATGCGCAGGATCTTTGGGTAGCGAATCTGGACGGGTCGCAGCCGAGGAGGCTGACGGTGAGCCAGGGTATCGAATCCAGTCCGGCCTTTTCTCCGGATGGAAAGACGATTGCGTTCAGCGCCCAGTACGACGGTAATACCAATGTGTATGTGATCCCGGTGGAGGGCGGCGTTCCGCGTCGGCTGACCTGGCATCCCGGCCTTGACCTTGTGAGAGGGTTTACGCCCGACGGGAAGTCAGTCCTCTTTGCGTCGCCGAGGGATTGTTCTAACAATCGGTATACCCAGCTTTACACCGTTCCGCTGTCGGGCGGTCTTGAAAAGAAACTGATCATTCCAAATGCCTTTACCGCCAGTTATTCCGCAGATGGCAGCAGGATGGCCTATACGCCGCTGGGCGAGGTCTTTCGCGAGTGGAAGCATTACCGGGGCGGCACGCATTCGGTCATCTGGCTGTTTGCGTTTAAGGATAACAGTATCGAGGTCCTTCCGCAGCCTGAAGGAGGATGCAATGACGCCAGTCCCGTTTGGGTTGGCAACAACGTCTATTTTCGGAGTGACCGCGATGGCGAGTTCAATCTCTATTCTTACGACATCCATTCGAAACAGGTAAAGGCGCTGACGCATTTCTCCGATTTCCCCGTGTTGAGCATATCGGGCAGCGCGGGGCAGATAGCGTTTGAGCAAGCGGGTTATCTGCATCTCTACGACCTCTCCGGCAGCGCCGAGAAGAAGCTGACGGTGGGCATCGGTGCGGATCTGCTTGAGTTGAGACCGCGTTATGCTTCGGGTGCAAAATATATTCGCAGTGTCGATATTTCTCCGTCTGGCGCAAGGGTGGTGTTCGATTTCCGCGGGGATATCGTGACCTTGCCGGCGGATAAGGGCGATTTCCGCAATCTTACCCAGACCACTTCGGCGCATGAAGTTTCACCGGCCTGGTCTCCGGATGGCAAATCGATCGCCTATTTTTCCGATGCCAGCGGCGAGAACCAGCTATATATTTCGGCGGAAGACGGGAAGGGGGCGCCAAGGGTGATCAAGCTGCCGGGCGCCGGATTCTATGCTTATCTGAAATGGTCGCCGGATAGTAAGAAGCTGGCTTTTTCCGACAATAGCCGGTCCTTGTACTTTGCCGATCTGACGACGGGTGCGGTTAAAAAGGTGGATTCGGATGCGGTGTACGGACCTGGGACTTACCGAGAGATGGCAGGAGACTGGTCCTACGACTCGAAGTGGCTGGCCTATACAAAGATCATGGAGACCCAGTACAGCCAGATATTCCTGTATTCCGTTGTGGAACAAAAGACCTATGCAGTGACGGATGGGCTGAGCGATGCCGATGAACCCAGGTTCGATCCCCAGGGACGTTACCTTTATTTTGACGCTTCGACAGATGCGGGTCCTGTGGTGAACTGGTTTGATCAGTCCAATAACGACATGCGGCAGACCAGGGCTGTGTACCTGGTGACCTTGCAGAAGGCTACCGTTTCTCCGTTTAGTAAAGAGAACGACGAGGAGAAAGGGGCGGATGCGGATAAGGCAGGCGCGGATAAAAAGGCGGCGGATCATCGTCCTGAAACGCTGATCATCGACTGGGATGGTATTCAAAACAGGATCGTCGATCTGCCGATAGCGCCGGCTGGTTTGCTTGGTCTTACGGCAGGGAAAGACGTACTTTATTATGCGGTGTCGGGCGATGACGGGTATGACCTGCACAAGTTCGATATGAAAAAGCGCAGTGATCAGGAGGTCATGCCGCTTGACGAATATTTTCTTTCTGCAGATGGAAAGAAAATGCTGGTCAGGAAGGGGCAGAATTTTTTTGTGGTGGATGCCGGAGAAAAGATTGCTCCGGGCAAGCAGCCTGTTGCGGTGGGTGATATATCGGTTAAAGTTGATCCGGCAGCAGAATGGGCTGAAATGTTCGACGAGGCCTGGCGGGTGAATCGCGATTATTTTTATGATCCGAATATGCATGGCGTTGACTGGCCGGCGATGAAAAAGAAATACGCCGCCTTTTTGCCTGATCTGTCCTGTCGCGACGACCTCAATCTCCTGATCCAATGGATGGGAAGCGAGTTGGCGATTGGTCACCACCGGATCAGCGATGGCGGGGATCATCCATTTTCGATAAAGACGATCAATGGCGGTTTGTTGGGGGCGGATTATGAGATCGTCAATGGACGTTACCGGATAAAGAAGATCTACGGCGGGCTGAACTGGAATCCCAGGATGCGTTCTCCGCTGACGGAGCCTGGCGTCAATGTCCAGGCGGGGGATTATATCCTGGCGGTGAATGGCCAGGATCTGAAGGGGGACGATAATATCTTCCGGCTGTTTGAGAATACAGCCGACAAGATCGTGGAACTGACGATAGGGGCTGCCCCTGATGGTACTGGTTCGCGGGTGGTGAAGGTGGTTCCGATCGGCAATGAATGGACGCTGCGTAACAGGGATTGGGTGGAAGGCAATCTCAAAAAAGTAACCGCGGCGACTAATGGAAAGGTGGCCTATGTATATGTTCCCAATACGGCCCGTGAAGGTTTTAATTACTTCAAGCGTTATTTCTTTCCGCAGGGCAACCGGCAGGCGATCATCATCGACGAACGATTCAATGGCGGCGGACAGCTGGCGGA
>JAATGQ010000050.1 GCA_015654595.1 Chitinophagales bacterium
AATTACGACAGGCTGCTGGATTTCAGCACCGCCAGGACGGGGACGCTGTTCTTCGTTCCTTCGGCATCCTTTTTGAAAAATATTGCAGCGGGAGACCCGGGTGTGGATATTCCTGCTGCTCCTGAACCCGTCAGGGCGGCTGCAAGCCGGCCTACATCGGGTGATGGATCATTATCGATTGGATCATTAAAAAAAGAATCAGGATATGAATAACCTTTATCGGGAGCTAGCCCCTGTTTCTGAGGCGGCTTGGGCAGAAATCGAAGAAGAAGCAAAACGTACACTTAAACGACACCTGGCTGCGCGGCGGGTGGTGGATGTGGAAGGCCCGAATGGCGTTGGATTTTCGGCGGTAGGAACGGGGCATACCCAGGGTATTGCAGCGCCCGGCGAAGGGATACAGGCCGTCAAACGTGAGGCGAAAGAGTTAGTGGAACTTCGTATCCCCTTCGAGCTCTCCCGACAGGCGATCGACGATGTCGAACGCGGCGCAGATGATTCAGATTGGCAGCCGGTAAAAGATGCGGCGCGCCAAATCGCGTTTGCAGAAGATAACTCCGTCTTTGAAGGATATGATGCGGCGGGAATCGTCGGTATCCGGCAGGGCAACAGCAACCCCGCATTGACGCTTCCCTCCAATGTAAGAGGGTATCCGGATGTGGTAGCACAGGCTGTGAGCCAGTTAAAGCTTCAGGGCGTCAATGGACCATATGCGCTTGTATTGGGCTCTGAACCCTATACGAAAGTCAACGGCGGCAGCGACGAGGGCTATCCGGTTCTGCAGCATATCAATCGGCTTATCGACGGTGAGATCATCTGGGCTCCGGCGATCAAAGGCGGTTTTGTGCTTTCCACGCGCGGCGGCGATTTTGAACTGGACCTTGGACAGGATTTTTCCATCGGTTATTTGAGTCATTCCGAAACAAGCGTAAAGCTTTACCTGCAGGAAAGTTTCACTTTCCGGTTGCTGACGACAGAAGCTGCCGTAGCACTTCTGCCAGCGGAAAAATAGATTTAGCAGCCTGCCTGCTATTGATCAAAGAAGCGCCCCGAAAGGTGGATCAAGGATCTTACAAAGGTCGCCCCCCTGAGCACAATATATGAAAACAATAAAAGGTAAGCGACAATTGCTGGCCGAGGGGCAACAGCTGGAACTGGAAGGACGACCGGAGGAGGCAGCAGCGTCGTATCAGCGGGTGGCCGACGATGATCCTGAAAACCAGCAGGCGATAAATCGCCTGTTATTGATCTACCGACGGTTAAAGGAATATAAAAAGGAATTGGCGGTCATCGATGCGACGCTAAACGCGGTTGCGCAACGGGATAAATTAGCGCAGCAGAAATGGGTGGCTGCCCATCCTGGGGCTGCTAAGCTGGGAAAGGACGTTTTGAAAAAACTGGGTGGTCAAAGTGTGACGGCATACGGTACAGACCCGCTGGTGGAGAAGTTGTTGAGGCGGAAGACGATCGTCGAAAAAAAGATTCACGGAGGGAAGAATACGGGTTCTGGAACTGCCCCTAAGGCTAAGTCTCCAAAGAAAGGGATGCCTTCAAAAACAAACAAGGATAAACATCAACAGCCGGCAAAGAGTACCCGACCTGTTTTGACGGCTATTAGAGGTAAGGTGAAAAATCAGCAGGAGACGATTGCCCGGAAAGAGGAAGAGACGCAGAAAAAAGCTATAAAGAAAAGTAAAAGGGAGCTGGCTGCCGAAAAACGGGAAAAGGAGGCCGCTGCCAGAAAGGAAGCAAGGGCGAAGAAGGAAATAGCAGCGGAGGAAAAGCGAAAGCAGGCAGCTGCCATAGCGGAGAAAAAGAAGCTCGAACGTACTGCGTCGAGGGAAGAAAATAGAAAGAAAACATATCCTTCTTTATTCGTAGTAACACTTCGCTACCTCGTAGCCTTGGAGCGGATCGACGCGGCAATGGAAAAGCATGTCGGCTTTTTAAATAAGCATTTTTCTACTGGAGAGTTCCTGGTGTCTGGCCGCCAGGTGCCGCGGACGGGAGGTGTCATCCTGGTCAGGGCAAAAAACCGGGAGACGGTAGAACGAATAATGAAACAAGATCCGTTTTTAAAGGGAAAACTGGCCAGTGTTGACATCGTGGAATTTTCGGCCAGTAAAGTCGGGAAGGGATTGGAAGGATTGTTGGATTAAGTTGCCGGGGCGGGATAGAGCCAATATGGCGGAGCCGGGACGGTCGTCGGGTAAATGTACCCGGCGCTATGCAGTGGCGGGAGAGTATTGCTTTTTAAATTATTTTTCAGATCTCTCTTCGTCTGTTTCTTTTTTGTGCTGCTCTTTATCTTCACTGATAACATTCAGTTCATGCTCCAACTCTTCCCTGATCGCATGCTCCTTATGCTTTTCGTCAATAGAATGGGATTCTGTTAGCGTGTCCTGCTCTTTCGCAAACTTGCTCAGCTTTGTATAATACTTCTGCAAAACTCTTAATTCTTCCTCCGACATGCCTTCGATGTCCACCAGCCGGTTGCTCGCAGATTCATGGGCGGCGACAAGCTCATTCAGCTTCAGCTGGATCGCCAGTGAATCTTTGAATTGTGCCTTTTGAAGAAGAAAGACCATGAGTACCGTAATGACGCTGGACACCGTCCCGATGATCGATTCCCACTGTTGGGAAAAATGCGCAAAGAAACCATCGATGGTCCAAAGAACAACGATGATAAAGCAGAGCAAAAGCGCCATGTTTGAACTTGTTACCCTGATAACAAATGAGCTGAGAGCTTCCATTTTTCTGGATAATCTTGTATTGAAGTTCATCTTAGTAGTATTTGTCACAAGATACCGATTGCTGACAAAAATGTAACTGCATCTGTATCGGAAGGTGTAGACTGATAATAATGCTGTCCCATTTTCCTGGATGGCAAAAATCTGAGTCAGATATTCCCCATAAATGGTGTTTGGTAGACTTTTACGGCTTTGTGGACAATGAAATCGGCTGGTCCTATTATTGGATAGTCTTTTATGACACGTTCATTTATTCATTTTTAAAATGGTTTTTATGAGAAGTATCTTATACATTATCGCCGTTATCCTGGTTATTGGTTGGGCTATTGGATTTTTGGGTTATCAGGCCGGTGGCATCATCCACATTCTGTTGGTTATCGCCCTTATTTCTTTCCTCCTTGGTATGATCAGAAGGGCTTAAGGTCGCATTTTTGCAAGCGGTTTATATAACATCCAGAAGTAAATAATAAGATTATGGAAGATAAAGAAAAAAAGCCCGACGATCAGTCCGGCGAAGCAGCGATCGATCGCGGCAAAAAAGCGATCGAGGCCGATGATAAGATAAACAAGACGGATATTAACAAGCCTGAAGTAAAGAAGGACAAGGAGAAAGATGCTGAACAATGGAGGAATGAGGGATAGGGGATCGCCTCAAGGGTTTATGCAGCAGTAAATTGATCAAGGACAGCCTACCGCATTTTATGTTTAGGTCCGGCGTTTTGCTGGACCTTGGCATCAGTTATTTATTTTCGGGAGCCTGCGGATTCTCATCCGGGTCGACTTCTGCTTCAATAACCGCGGGCCCTTTATACGCAAAGGCCTGGGTCAGGGTCGAGACCAGTTCCCCGGGTTTATTGCAGCGGGAATCCCCCGGCTCCGCAAGCGATGGCGATACCGGCCAAATCGATAGGCTGCAGTTTGACTTCACTATAGGGTTTATTCTATCTCTTTTTCTTTGGAGCTGCCTTCTTTTTGGGAGCAGCTTTCTTTTTCGCCGGGCTTTTCTTTTTGGCTGCTTTTTTCTTTGCCGCCTTTTTCGCCGGGCTTTTCTTGGGAACCTTTGCGCCTTCTTTGCGGGCTTCGGACAGTCCGATGGCAATAGCCTGTTTGCGGCTGGTTACTTTTTTGCCGCTGCGGCCGCTTTTTAGCGTACCTTCTTTCTTTTCCTGCATGGCCTTTTCAACCTTGCTTCCTGATTTTTTGGAGTATTTAGCCATAATAATGGGTTTTATTGTAGTTGACTTTTGATGAGATGCAGCGCCTCCTTGGGTTTCAGTATCTCCAGTATTTTAAATTTCCTGTTTTCGAGCTTATTGTAATCGACAAAGAACTCTTCCAGCTGAACCATGATGGCCTTGGGCAGGTCGTCTACGGTTTTTATTTTTTCAAAGATGCCCGAGCATTTAGGGACAGCCAGAAAACGATCGTTTCGGATGGTCTTGCTGCTGCCTTTGTCTTTAGACTGCTCGGCTGCTATCCCCCCAATGATCTTGCATTTTATGATAACGCCGGGAAAGCTGTTGAATTCGGAGATGACAATAACGTCTAACGGATCGCCATCCTGCCCTTCCGTTTTTGGTATAAAGCCAAAATCATATGGAAAAACCATTCCTGCCGGAAGGATCTTTTTCATTCTAAAGAATGGGGTGCCAGGGACATAGTCGTACTTCTGTGCGCTTCCCTTGGGAGTTTCGATCACCACCTCTATACTGTCACTCATATGCTGGTTTTAAGTTGAATGAGGATATATGATCTTATTGTTAAAAAAGCGGGCCAGTATTTGCCAGAGTAATTATACAAAACGGTTGTATATGCACATGCTTTATACTTTGTTTGGGGAGGGGAAGGACCTTGGGCCATTCCAGATGGTTGCGCGTGCCATTATCAGTTTTTTTCTGACCCTGGTGATGATAAGGGTGGCAGGTATCCGCACTTTTGGAAAACGAACGGCGTTCGACAACGTCATTGTGATCATGCTGGGGTCGGTTTTTAGCCGGGTCGTTGTAGGCGCTTCTCCCTTCTTAGGCACGACCCTGGCCTGTTTTGCGTTCGTTTTGATCCACCGCCTGCTGGCCTGGATCTGTGTTTATAACGATACGATCGGGAGATGGGTAAAAGGTGAGGCCATGCCAGTTTTTTATGACGGTGTGATGGACAAGGATCGTATGAGCTCGGCACATATCAGCGAAAAGGATCTGCAGGAAAGTGTCCGCGAACAGCTGCACCAGGAGGGATTTGAAAATGTCGGCTCCATTGTCCGCGAGCGGAATGGAGATCTGAGCGTGATCAGGAAATAAGGAATTTTTTCCACAGTGTGGCGTCATAGTATTGTCCATGGCTGCGGTTTTCCGCCAGTATTGAGGTATTAGTTTTGAATGGAAGTTTTTATGATTAATAAAAAAGGAAAAAGACGGAAGATCATTTTGATTATACTGGGTTCCTTGTTGGTCCTGGTGATTGGGGCAAGACTGGCTTTGCCTCATTTCTTGCTTCGCTTTGTCAACAAAGAGCTGCAAACTATTCCCGGATATACGGGACACGTGGAAGATATTGATGTGCACCTGATCCGGGGCGCTTATGCGATAAAGCAGATCAAGCTGGATAAGACAGGCGGCAAAATACCAGTACCCTTCTTTTCCGCGGAAAAGCTTGATTTGTCGGTAGAATGGTCGGCTTTATTACATGGACGCCTTGTGGGTAAGATAGGAGTCTATCATCCTGTGATCAATTTTGCCAAAGGGCCGACCAAAGAAACTTCCCAGACGGAGATCCCGACCAAGCCATGGACAAAGGTAGTAAGTGACCTGATGCCTTTAAAACTGAATCGCTTCGAAATCTTTGAGGGAGAAGTTCACTTCAGGGATTTCTCAAGTACTCCCAAGGTCAATATCTATGCAACACAGATACATATCCTGGCAGAGAATTTATCCAATGCGAAACACCAAAAGGAAGAATTGCCGAGTACGGTAGAAGCCACCTGCACCGGCATTTATGGCGGGCGCGCCAGCCTGCATATGAAAATAGACGCTTTGAATCATTATCCTACGTTTTCGGTCAAAGCGGAACTGTTGGATATGGATATTACAAAGTTGAATGATTTCCTGAGCGCTTATGCAAAGCTAAGCGTCAGGCAGGGTACCATCAGCGTTTATACGGAGGCCGCGGCAAAAGATGGAAAGATTGCAGGTTATACCAAGCCGATCATAAAGGACCTGAAGGTGGTCAACTGGAAAGACGACAAAGGCCATCCGCTGAAACTGGCCTGGGAAGCGGTGGTGAGCGCGGCTGCCTGGGTGATAAAGAATCATGGGAAAGATCAGCTGGCGACAAAGGCGGAGTTTTCAGGCGATTTGAAAGACCCGGATTTTAACGTGTGGAATATCGTAGGTCAGTTGCTCCGAAATGGTTTTATACAGGCCTTGTATCCGGCATTGGAAAATTCGATAAACCTGTACTCGGTGGATGATGCAAAAAGTGATTCAAAGCTGGGAAAGGCATATGAAGGAGCTGGAGGGGCGGGAGCAGGAAAAGAAGAAAAGAAAAGCCGGAAAGAAATCAGGAAAGAGAAAAAGGAGGAGAAAAAGGAGAAGAAGAAAGAGGAGAAGAAAAAGAAAAAGCAGGAAAAGGGATAAACAGAGCAGAAAGGCGATGTTTTTTTGTTTTTAAATTGTGTTTGTGGACTTTTTTCCACGGAAAATTCAGACAATATTGGAAATTGCCCTTTTGCAACCACTAGTATTTCCGGAGTTTGGTCAGAGCATTTCTTAATGATTCCATGGATTGGTAACCTGTCAGTATTATGGAACGACTGTCAGCGGATCTGAATAGGATAGTAGGCAGGCGGGTTATGTTGAGGTATTTGCATTCCTGCAGATCTCTGCGAAAGCCAGCTTTGCCGGCTTCACCCAACAGGTCTTCCCGAAACCTGAACAGGTTGAAACGAGGGTTGTCTGTTGCCAGATCCAATGCCGTTTCCAACAGGACGGTTGTTGTGGCGATGTTTTTACCTTTGACCATTACAGCCTCCTGTAGGTTGTTAAAGTATTGAATCCCTAATGGAGGGGATTGTAATTCTGCGCATTTTACCGCGATACAGGCTGGAAATGATGAAGCCGGCGGGTCAGTTATCCAGATCTTATCATTGATTTTTCTGCCGGATACGGCTTGGGCGTGATGCCATTCTGATCCCATCTGAATAGGCTTGCGGATGGAATTTACCGCGTCATCAAAATGATTCCAGGAGGGTAATAATCCCCCCATTTTGTATTTTACCTGTGATGAGGACAACTTCATTTCCGCTTGCAATTCCTGGAATTGGGGTTGCATGCCCCAGCTCCAGCAGCAAAGAGGATCGGTATAGAGAGTTATTTCTATACCGACCGGTTCCTGGGATGGGCTATTTGTGGACAGACTTGCGTCGTTTTTTTGTTCCATCATGCGCTTTTTCTGATTGATCTTTGCTCGTCTCCGGGCTTTCTTCTGGTAATGGGGCATTCCATTGCTGTAGGCCGGGAGGATTAGCCGCATTAACCTCCGCGCTTTTGATTTCACTTAACTGGCGGTTGATTTCCTGGACCGTCTCTTCTGTACGATCTGTTCCTGCTGCTTCGTGTTCCAGGAGACCGTTGGTCTTAAGAACATAGTCTATCGGGTCGTCGACATACTGAATAGTTTCTCCCAATTGTGTGGTCTGTCCCTCGTTCCAAGGGCCTGTATAATTATTGCCGCTGGACATATTAAAGTAGACATTGCTGAATTTGGGATCGCTTTGCAGGACGCCAGGGGGGAAGTTGGGTTGAATGGTTGACAGCGCCGCTTCGAACATTTGATAGTGTGCGACTTCCCTTGTCATCAGGAATCGCAATGTCTCTTTTACATAAGGGTCATTTGTAAATTGAAGCAGATATTCATACACCATCTTCGCTTTGGTTTCAGCGGCGACATTCGATCGCAGATCCGATGAGAGATCTCCCTGGCAATCTCCGTTGATATAGGCTGCTGTCCAGGGAACACCCTGGCTATTGGTGTAGGCTGGCGTACCCGCGCTGCCGACAAAGAATTGAGGGGCAACGATACCCTGATGGATCACCTCTTCTTTGGCGGCCTTTCCGTTGAGTAATTTCATGATCTCGGATTCTTCCGCTGCATTTTTCAGATCGCCATTGATACCTGTCAATAGCATTTGAATGGTTGCGCCCACGATTTCCAGATGGCTGAACTCTTCCGTGGCAATGTCCATCAGCAAATCGTATTTGTCGGGATGAGGGTTTTTGGCTCCGAAGGCTTGCCCGAAGTAGCGCAATGCCGCGGCAAGCTCTCCATTGGCTCCTCCAAATTGTTCGAGCAGCAGCGTGGCAAATGCCGGGTCTGGCTTAGAGACCCGCGCATTGAATTGCAGGTCTTTGACATGGTAAAACATCGGTAAATAATTTGATTGATGAATTGAGAGGCATGATACTGCATAAAAAATCATACCCCCTCTCGATTAAAGGCCGATTATAAGTGTTTACATGGGCGTGACGAGGCCTGAAGATTGGAATGGGGCGCTATAAGCATACCCATCTTTGTTGGTAGCAACCCTTCGCTGCCATAAACTGTCATATTATACCTGTGCGACGGCGGGATTCTTAATGGAATTCCATATTTGCGCAACGCCTTGATTCGCTCCTGATAAGGGATCGCTGCCGGGGATAGGCAGACAGGAGATGGTTTGATCGGTAAATGGTCTTTCTCCCAACTGCCCGGTATTGATATCGTAATCCCTCCCGTCGGGGTAGGCGCCGACACACCTGATTTGATCTTCCTTTCCGAGGTTTTTATGCGCAACCCCTGCTGGAATGATCAGCATATCACCTTTCTCTACTTTTATCCTGTGCCCTTTTTCTCCCCCCAGGAGCAGGGTGGTGGATCCCAGGTAAAAGCCCAATACTTCATGGGTGGTCGAATGATAGTGATGATACGTAAAAACGCCGCTCCGCCAGGCATTTGTCCAGCCGTTACGGCTGAAAAGTGCTTCAATTCGACGTCCCTTAAAAAAGAGGGGCAAGGAAAGTGCCTGTTTATAAAATAGAACTGGAAGGCTATTCCCGGGAAATATACCTGTGTCCGGACATTGAAGGAGCAGCGGAGTAATCATGGAATAATGTAGGTAAAATTCATGCCAATCGATTTCCTATTGGCCATTCCCTTCTACACGGGACCGCTGAAATCTGCTGCGACTCACTGATCTTCCTCAACTAACTTATACTCGATTGCGTGTCCCAAAGCTGTTGGCGGGGGATGACTGGCATATTTATTTATGTCGATAAGTAGATTGTTATTCATCTAAAAATAAATTATTATGGAAAAGAAGAACCAATATGCATTAGTGACTGGCGGAACAAGCGGCATCGGGCATGAATTGGCAAAGCTGTTGGCAGCGGACGGCTATAATTTGATCCTGGTCGCCAGGACTCAGGAGGATCTGGACAGAGTCGCTTCGGAATTGACCGGGACACACGGCGTGGAGGTAAAAACGATTGCAAAAGATCTGTTTTATCCGGGCAACGCCTTTGAGCTGACAGACGAGGTCAGCGAACTGGGTGTACAGATAAACATCCTTGTCAATGACGCTGGCCAGGGTCAGTATGGACCATTCGTCGACAATGATATAAACCATGCGCTGGATATCATTCATCTGAACATTGAGAGCCTGGTGGTGCTGACACATTATTTCCTGAAGGAAATGGTCGGCAGGGCGGAGGGAAGGATTCTGAATCTTGCGTCGATCGCTGGCAAGACCCCTGGGCCTTTCCAGGCGGTGTACCATGGAACAAAGGCATTTGTGCATTCTTTTACGGAGGCTATCCGAAGTGAAGTAAAGGACACCGGAGTAACCATTACTTCCTTGCTGCCGGGCGCGACGGATACGGACTTTTTTAACAAAGCTGGCATGAACGATTCGAAGATCGTTCAGGAGGGTGAGTTGGGCGACCCGGCCAAGGTGGCAAAGGACGGCTATGAAGCGTTGATCAGCGGGAAAGATATGGTTGTTTCAGGCTTTAAAAATAAGGTAACGGTAGCCATGAGTAATGTATTGCCTGATGAAACGGTGGCTAATCAAACGAAAAAACAACAGGAACCGGCTTCTAAGTAAAAATAACAAAATGAAAGCAGCAGTTATACATGGACCTAAAAAGGTAACATACGATACGGTTGACGATCCGAAGTTAAAGGACGAGCGGGATATTATTTTAAAGGTTACGGCCACGGCTATATGCGGGTCGGACCTGCACATTTATACCGGGGGCATCCCACAGCCGCGTCCCATGGTGCTGGGCCATGAGTTTATGGGGATTGTGGAAGAAGTCGGAAAGGGAGTAGGAAATTTGAAAAGAGGTGATCGGGTCGTGGTGCCGTTTCCAATTGCCTGCGGGCATTGTTTCTTTTGTAATCACGATCTTCCCGGGCACTGTGAACACAGCAATCCAGAACATTATGGGCCTGAAGGCGGACTTTTGACAGAGAAAGGCGGGGCGCTCTTTGGTTATACTGATCTCTATGGCGGATATGACGGCGGTCAGGCACAGTATGTAAGGGTGCCTTATGCTGATTATGGCCCGAGAAAAGTGCCGGATAGTTTGACGGATGAACAGGTGCTTTTTCTGACAGACATTTTCCCGACCGGCTATACGGGCATCGACTGGGGGAATGTACAGGGAGGTGAAACGGTAGCCATCTTTGGCTCAGGACCTGTGGGTATCATGGCCGCTAAAAGCGCCTGGCTCCGGGGGGCTGAGCAGGTGATCATCGTCGATACTTTACTTTACCGGCTGGAAAAAGCAAAGGAGGCGGCACACGCCACTACGGTGCTTTGGGACGATGATGGACCAAAAGGCGTAGTGGAACAGATACGAACGCTGACACAAGGACGGGGAGCGGATGTTTGTGTCGATGCCGTAGGTTTTGAACCTGATCGGAGCTTTATGGATAAAGCAAAGGCGGTTGTCAATATGGAGAAAGGTTCGCCGAAGGTGCTGGAAGCCTGTATGAGCGCGGTACGCAGGGGCGGGACGGTGTCGGTTTTAGGCGTGTACCCAACGACCTACGACAACTTTCCTATCGGGCAGTTTTTTGAT
Source organism: Chitinophagales bacterium (assembly GCA_015654595.1). GTDB lineage: Bacteria > Bacteroidota > Bacteroidia > Chitinophagales > Chitinophagaceae > Puia. The sequence goes on from JAATGQ010000050.1 coordinate 10,868, forward strand.
AAGGGACTCATCATTAAAGGAGGCCAGGCGCCTGCACAGAAACACATCGATACATTGCTTAAGTATGTAGAAGAGGGGAAGGTGCGGCTGGATGATATTATCACGCATCGCCTGCCTTTATCGGAGATCTCACATGCATATGATATTTTTAAGTATAAGAAAGAAGATTGTGTAAAGGTGGTGCTTGATCCCTGGAAGTAGGTTAGTTTATGTTTTATATAGGTTGAGGCTGATTGGTTGTGACTCCCTGGCGTAACCGCCAGGGATTTTTTGCCCGTTACTGTTTTCGGGGCTGATATTCTATAGAGAGATCTTAGCTCTGTGGCAACCCTGTATGGGATGGGGTAGCCAGCATCGTGGAAAGGACGTCTCCTGTAGCCTTTACGAGGCTGGCGGGGCGCTGTTCGCTGATCAGCCAATGCCCATCATGATAAGACATATCGCCAAAAAAGGTTTCGTTTAAAACTACATGATAGCTGCTGGGCATTCCATCCGGATGGACATGGTCGGATGGCGTTGCCCATCCCTTATAGGTAGTGCCCTCGTGTGAAAAGGAGATCGGGATTGATACTTTTTCCATGGATGTCTAATTTAAAGGGGTGAGGCAGATAAAATATTATGCCTGCAGTCTCGAATCATTGGACCGGTATCGGCCTCGGTCTTTTACAAGGGAAAAATTTTCATTGGTTATGCAATTTTTATACCTGTCCAGGGACATTTTTGTTAACCGGGATGGTTAGGGAATTGTTACCCCAATATCCGGAGATGCGTTTGTCCCTGGTATGGCACAACAATTTGAGTTTTTTACAAAAATAATTTTATGAGCGTTTCCACTAAGCCTGAAAAGCAGGATCACCAGCCCGGTATAGAGGCTGAAATGCATCCGCGTCCTGAATTCATAAAGCAAAGTTATAAAGCTGCAGGAAAACTAGAAGGCAAGATCGCCCTTATCACCGGGGGCGACAGCGGCATCGGGCGCGCTGTCAGTGTACACTTTGCAAAAGAAGGAGCAGACATAGCCATTGTCTACCTGGAAGAAGAAGAGGATGCGGAGGAAACAAGACGGCTGGTCGAAAAGGAGGGGCGTAAATGCCTGCTCCTGCCGGGGGATGTACGGGTAGAATCTTTTTGCAAGGATGCGGTCAAAAAGGTGGTTGCGGAATACGGAAAATTAAACATCCTTGTCAATAATGCCGGCATGCAGGTGCCGCAAAAGGATTTGAAGGAAATTACCGAAGAGCAGTTGACGACCACCTTTGGCACCAATATCTTCCCCTACTTCTATTTCGCTCAGGCTGCTTTGTCGTATCTGCATGAAGGCGACAGTATAATCAACACAACTTCTGTAACGGCCTACCGGTCTTCTCCGAATCTGATCGATTATTCGGCGACAAAGGGCGCCATCACGACATTTACGCGTAGCCTGGCTACCAACCTGGCCAGCAAAAAGATCCGCGTCAATGCAGTTGCGCCGGGTCCCGTCTGGACACCGCTGATCGTATCGACTTTTGAACAGGATAAGATAGATAAGTTTGGTGAGGAGACGGCTATGAGGCGGGCCGGCCAGCCGGCAGAGCTTGGCCCCGCGTATGTATTCCTGGCCTCGGACGACGCTTCTTTTATAACCGGGCAGGTGATTCACGTCAATGGGGGAGAAGTAGTAAATGGATAATGACAAAATAGTATAGTTATGGCACAACAAGTAAGTGATTTTATCGTCGGCCGGCTGGCCGAATGGGGGATCCAGCGGATTTATGGCTATCCCGGCGACGGGATCAACGGCGTCATGGGCGCCTTACATCGGGCAAAAGACCGCATCGATTTTATTCAAACGCGGCACGAAGAGATGGCAGCTTTTATGGCTTGCGCGCACGCTAAGTTCACAGGGGAAGTCGGCGTCTGTATATCGACTTCTGGCCCGGGGGCCATCCACCTTCTCAACGGTCTATACGATGCAAAAATGGACCATCAGCCGGTTGTGGCCATTGTCGGCCAGCAAGCCAGGATGTCGATGGGGGGAGACTACCAGCAGGAAGTAGACCTCCTGTCCTTGTTTAAGGACGTGGCACATGAGTACGTTCATGTCTGTTCGGAACCAACCCAGGCCCGTCACCTGATCGATCGGGCTATCCGGATTGCAAAGGTAAACAGGACGGTGACCTGCGTCATTCTGCCCAACGATGTCCAGGAACTGGATTATGCGGAGCCGCCGCACCTGCACGGCAGCATTCATACCGGCATGCATTATACCAGGCCCGAGATCATTCCATCGCTGGCCGATCTGCAGGAGGCCGCCGATATTCTGAATACGGGCAGCAAAGTGGCTATTCTTATCGGTTCCGGTGCTGCAGGCGCCGCCGATGAAGTAATAGAAATCGCTGAGCTGTTAGGCGCCGGCGTCGCAAAAGCGTTGCTGGGAAAAGCCGTATTGCCGGATGATTTGCCTTTTGTGACAGGCAGTATCGGTCTTCTGGGGACAAAACCCAGTTATGACCTGATGATGGAATGTGATACGTTACTGATGGTAGGTACAAGCTTTCCCTATTCGGAATTCCTGCCAAAGGATGGTAAGGTAAAAGCCGTGCAGATCGATATCGATGGGCGTATGCTTGGTCTGCGTTATCCAACGGATGTAAACCTGCAGGGAGACAGCCGGAAGACTTTGCAGGCGCTGATTCCTTTACTGGAAAGAAAGCAGGACCGGTCCTGGCGACAAAAGATCGAAGCCGAGATCGACCGGTGGTGGAAGGTATTGGAGGCCCGCGCCATGAAAAGTGCTAATCCCATCAATCCTCAGCGCTTTTTCTGGGAGCTTAGTCCTTTATTGCCCGATCGTTGTATCCTGACGGCAGATTCGGGATCGATCGCAACCTGGTTCGCCATGGACCTTAAGATACGTAAAGGGATGATGGCTTCTTTGTCCGGCAATCTTGCAACCATGTGCCCCGGTGTACCTTATGCCATAGCAGCAAAGTTCGCTTACCCCGATCGGGTACCCATTGCATTGGTTGGTGATGGCGCGATGCAGATGATGGGGATCAACGAACTGATCACGATTGCGAAATACTATAAGAGATGGAGCGATCCCCGGCTGATGATCGTGGTGTTGAATAACCAGGATCTGAACATGGTGACCTGGGAACAGCGGGTAATGATCGGCGATGCCAAGTTCGAAGGCTCGCAGGATGTGCCCGAATTAAATTATGCCGCCTATGCGCAGATGCTGGGTCTGGAAGGGATCCGGATAGAAAAGGAAGAGGATATTGCCCCGGCGCTGGAACAGGCGATGGCTGCCCAAAAACCGGTGGTGCTGGATGTCCTTAGCGATCCGAGCGTGCCCCCGCTTCCTCCCCATATCACGCTCAAACAGGCAAAGAATTTCACTTCCTCCGTTTTAAAAGGAGACGTGAACGCCTGGGATATGATCAGGGAAACCTATAAGGAAGTTGTGGAGAACTTCCTGCCGCATCACTCCAAATAACCGATCGATGGAAAGCAGGGCCGATACCGTTAACATAAAATCGATGGCGATAAGCACCGGGTTGCGTCAGTCAGGGATGCAACCCGGCAAAGCCCCTGCACTTTATGTAGATGCAAACGGTGCCTGTACGGTCACCCCCGCGGTCCGAAATGGGAAATTATTTTGCCCGATAAGGTGTGGGCTGGCTTGAAGAACTGGCGTCAACCGGTAACTCGTATTTTTCGAATATATAGTTGCCGATTGCCTGGATCAGGCCGTCCTGCTGGCCGGAACTTTTTCCTCTTTCCTTCCAGCCATTGTCGCCACAGCATAAATAAGCGAATAGTTCTCCGTTGATGGATACTCTAAAGTAAACAGAATGACCTTGTGGGCCCTTTTCGGCAGAGGGCTCTATTATACCTTCGTAATGTTGTCCTCCGAAATTTAAAGATAGCGGAAAGGTGTTTTCCTTGCTCATAAAGGTTTTGATTTATATTTTTTATTCTGTTCTTGTTGATTGGGGGATTTTCCGGTCATAAGCGCTCTGGCACGCTTCAACCCGGTTGCAATGGCGGTCCCTTCTTCGACGCCATGCAAAAGAAGCTCGTTGGCGATCTCCACTGCTTTGTTGCGGAGCGCTATAGGTTGATTTTTATAAGAAGGGGGATATTCTCCGTTATACCAGGGCATACGAGTTTTTAAAGGTTGTTATAAAATCTACACAATTTTAGGGCCAGGCGTATCACTGCGCCATCTTACTTTCTTCTTTAACGTAGTTGATTATTTCTTCCTCGATTTCCTTTTCATCTCATGTTGCTGCCCGGCTTCGTCAATGGAGTAGGACTGCCAGTGGCGAGGGTGACTTTCTGCGCGAATTTTTCAGGCATGCCTGCCTTGTTGGATGATTTCCTCATAGTGCCGTTAAGCATGGGTGTGCTTTTGATAAAAAGAAAGCTCGTCCGAAAGTGGACCAGCCTAAATTATCACGCGAATAACCATGCCATTGCGCAAGTGACTGGCAGGCAATGGAAGAGAAGGGCATATATCTTCAACTGGGGAATAAAGGCAGCAATGTTCGGGCGATAGTACCCTGTTTGGTAAACAAGGAGAAGGAGTAACGAGAATCAGGCATGTTGCCAAACCTTCCAGGCCCAGTAGATGAGTAAGAATTGCAGGGCAAAGCGGATGACTGCAACCCAGTGGGGGCCGATGGCTGGCTTATCCCTGAAAAGGTCCCAGGTATGGAGCGGTAGAAAGCCGATCATCAGTATCACGATAACCAAAGCGGCTTCCTTGCGCAGAGCAGGAAGAAATAACCCTAAGCCTGCGCCTAGTTCAATGATTCCGGATACCACTACGATACTTAGCCGTTGGGGAAGAAAACGCGGGACGATCGGAAGGTATTTCCTGGTGACAATAAAGTGCCCGAGACCGGCGGCTGTCATCAATACGCCCAATGCGATGGTCCAAAACTTTATGTTCATGATGTAAGCTAAGTCTTTATTCACGACTTTCCCCGATTGGCAGGTCTCTTATTGACAACTATGCCTCGATCCGATCCTGTATGGACCCGAAGACCGGCATTCCGCTGATAGCATTATCGATGAGGGCAAAAAGTAATCAGACTTGTACTCGGCCGATGCCGGTGGCACGATCTTTTACTTGCTTTATTTATTGTTCACCTAAATTATTTTTTATGTTACGTTGGACACTGATTTTCCTTATTATAGCCATAGTGGCCGGGGCCTTTGGATTTTTTGGAATTGCGGCCGGTGCCGAATCTATTGCTAAAGTTTTGTTCTTCATCTTTATCGTTCTGTTTCTTGTATCATTTATAGGAAGGCGCAGTTGGGGAAGACATTCCGATCTTCCATAAGAAAGGAAGGATACAATTTTGTTGATTGTTTCCCGGTTACCGGTTTCGGTAATAAACAGGTGCGTTCTCTATAGAGTGCACCTGTTTTAATTAGTGGCATATGAAAGCAACTTTAGGATTTATTCTCTCACCTGTATAGCTATTACAGGAGGAGACAAAGTGTCTATTGGCGAACGAATGGTGTATCGAAATCGTACACTACTATTTTTTGTTTTCTCGTCAACTAATTAACTCTCAATGTATTGATTAGTTGGTGCTTTTTTGGATATTTATATGTGCCGGAATGATGTTATAGGTAGTCACTGATAATATCTCGTTATGTTGAAAAACTATCTCAAAATCGCCTGGAGGAGCCTGGTCAGAAACAAAGCCTTTTCGTTTATCAACATTTCCGGGCTGGCGCTCGGAATGGCTTGCAGTCTGTTGATCTTTCTTTGGGTGCAGGATGAACGCCAGGTCGATCACTCGGTAGCTGGTGGGCCAGGTGTCTATGTAGTGTACGAAAATCTGATCAGCGATGGCAAGCCGGATCCTGGCTACTGGACACCAGGGCTATTGCCGGCTGAGTTGAGAAGGTCAGTACCCGATATCCAATATGCCAGCGGATATTGGAGCCGGGAGCAAACGTCCTTGTTCGAAGCTGGAAATAAACAGCTCTCTTATCAGGGAACCTGTTTCGCCGACTCCGATTTTTTTAAAGTATTTCCCTATCCATTGCTGGAGGGAACAGCAGCCTCGGCTCTGGCTGGTGTGGACGATATAGCGATTTCCAGGCAGATGGCGGTTAATTTTTTTGGCACTCCAAAGGCAGCATACGGGAAGCTGATTCGCTACAACAATGCCAGGGATTTCAGGATAGCGGCCGTTTTCGACGATCTTCCCGCGCATATTTCCCAGCATTTCGATTTTCTGCTCAATTGGCATTTCCTGTTGACTTCGGTGGATTGGTTACAAGATTGGATCTACCGCAGCCCAAACACCTTTGTCCGGTTAAAGCCACACGCCGATCCGGCACGTGTGGAAGCCAAGATCAGCCAGTTCCTTACGCCCTATCTGAAGGACTCGAGGGTAGGGGCAGGCTATCAGACAATGCTGGGTCTTCAACGCTATGAAGACGTCTATCTCAAGTCGGTTTTTCGCAATGGCCGGCCGGCCACCGGCAAAATCGAGTATGTCCGGTTGTTCAGCGTCGTGGCGATATTTATTCTTTTGATCGCGTGTATCAATTTCATGAATCT
>JAATGQ010000081.1 GCA_015654595.1 Chitinophagales bacterium
ACCATCGGGCGACATGTATATGTATTATGGTTCGGCCTGGGATGGGATCTATATCCTGAAGCTGGACGCGGCTACCGGTCTGGCGGCCACCACTGGCGACAAGGGTACGCGTATCGCCAACCGCGGCTTTACCAATGGAGCCTACAACGGGAATATCGAAGGGGCGGAGATCATCTACAACGCAAGCCTGCAGCAGTATTTTCTTTTTATCGCTTATGACTGGCTGCAGACAAAATACAATACGAGGGTCTGCCGATCTTCCTCGCCAACAGGGCCTTTTCTTGACTACAACGGTGTCGACGCCAATACGAATATAGACCATACGCCTATGATCTTCGCGCCCTATCAGTTCACGGGTCATGGTGGATGGCAGGGCACCAGTCACTGTACGGTCTTTACGGATGACAGCAATCACTACTACTACGCGAGCCAGGCAAGACCGGCTGTGAACAGTTACTTTATGGATCTGCACGTTCGTAAGCTGTTCTGGACGGCCGATGGCTGGCCAGTCGTTTCGCCGGAACGCTATGCGTGGGAAGACAACAGCCTGGTCCCTTCCGACAGCCTCACAGGGACGTGGCAGCGGATCGTACTCAACTATACCGTGGTGCCGGGTTATGCCGATGCGCAGGTCTCGCCGAATATGCAGGTGGCGGCTGACGTTACGATCAACTCCGATGGGACGGTTGCGGGGGCTGTTACGGGAACATGGACCTATGCCGCCCCCTGGCTAACGGTGACGCGTAGTGATGGGAAGACTGATAAGGTCTTTGTACAGAAGGGACGCGACTGGGAGAATAAAAAGGAAACGATCATATTTACGGGACTGGATAATACGGGTACTACCGTTTGGGGGAAGAAGAAATGAAAATGCAATTGACCATACTCGCTGTGGCATTCACCGCCGTCGTGGTATCCTCGCGGGCAACGGCCCAGACGGCTGCCACGAAAGAATCGGCTGCCACGAAAGAACTGGCTGCCACGAAAGAACCGGCCGCCTCACCGTCAGCACAAAAGCCGGTCATCGCGAAAGAATCGGCCGCTACGAAAGGACCAATCGCCACGAAAGAACCGGCTGCCGCGAAAGAACCCGCCGCTGCGAAAGAACCGGCCTCACCGTCAGCACAAAAGCCGGCCGCCATCGTGCCGCCTGCGCATGATCCCGTCATGATCCACGCAGACAGCGCATGGTATCTGTTTCATACAGGGTGGGGCATCAGTGAATGGACATCGCCCGACCGTATTCATTGGCGGCTCCTTCCACCGGTATTTGCCACGCCGCCGGCATGGACCAAGGCGACGATCCCCGGATTCAAAGGACATTTCTGGGCGCCGGATATCAGTTACTCGAATGGCGTCTTTTATCTATACTATGCCGTCTCGGCCTTTGGCAAGAACACCTCCGCCATTGGTCTCGCAACCGCAGCGAGTCCGACGGGGCCATGGACTGACAAGGGCCTCGTGGTGCAATCGATCCCAGGCCGCGACCTTTGGAACGCCATCGACCCAAACCTTGCCGTCGATGAAAACGGAACACCCTGGCTTGCTTTTGGCTCTTTCTGGAATGGGATAAAACTCGCTCGCCTCAGTGATGACCGCGCGGGGCTCTCGACACCGCAAAAGTGGTGTACTATCGCCGCTCGCCCTCGTGACCCGGATCTCAACGATACCCTCCCCGGCAACGGCGCTATCGAAGCCCCCTTTATCTTTAAGAAAGGCCGCTTTTATTATCTCTTTGTATCCTGGGACTATTGCTGCCGTGCGGAAAAGAGCGACTATAAGATCGTGGTTGGCCGGTCCGAAAAAATCACAGGCCCCTACCTGGACAAGCAGGGGCGGCCGATGACACAAGGCGGCGGAACGATCGTACTCGAAGGCGACAGCAACTGGTACGGGGTAGGGCATAATGCTGTAATAACGGACAATAATGTCGATTGGATCGTATTCCATGGATACGACGCACACGATAAAGCAAAGGCTAAGCTCAGACAGGAGAAACTAACCTGGGTGGATGAATGGCCGGTAGTAGTAAAACAGTAATTATTTGGACTATGAGAAAACTGATCGTTACGATTTTTTGCAGCGCACTGGCTTTTGGAGCTTTTTCCCAGGATATCCTCGTCCAGCCCTCGAAGACACTCGCCTCCGTCTCACCCACGATGTGGGGTATCTTTTTTGAAGACATCAATATGGCTGCCGACGGCGGTATATACGCTGAGTTGGTAAAGAACCGCTCCTTTGAGTTTACGAATCCGCTGATGGGCTGGAAGGTACAGGGGGCGAATGCGGGAACAGTGTTGGTCAATAATCGCTCGGAAGAAAGCCCTTCAAACCCGCGGTTTGTCCGGGTTACGCATCTGACGGGAGAGGACTTTGGGTTGTCGAATGAAGGGTTTCGGGGCATAGGCGTGAAGGCTGGGGAGGAGTATCATTTTTCTGTCTGGGCACGCGCGAAACCAGGCAATACGATGGTCCTTCGCATCGAGCTAAAATCGCCATCGGGGCAAGTGCTTGCTTCTGGCAGGCTTCCGCTATCAGGCGCCGCCGCTCATCCGGCTGCCGCGAATGCTCGCTCCGGAGCCACGGTTCAGCCTCCCGCTGGTCATCCGGTTGCTGCGAATGCTCGCTCCGGCGCCACGGTTCAGCCTCCCGCTGCCGTGGATACTGCTCATCCCGTGCTTGAAACCACCGCTGCGAATGCTCGCTCCGGAGCCACGGTTCAGCCCGCGGCGGATATCCGCCCTGCTGCCTTCGCCGATCCATCCTGGCAAAAAGATACGGTCTCCTTTACAGCCGCGGCAACGGAGCCTCACGCCCAGCTTTATATCTGGTTTGAAGGGACGGGCAGCGCAGACCTCGACATGATCTCGCTCTTCCCGCAGCATACATGGAAGGAGCGTCCCGGCGGTCTGAGGGCCGACCTGGTGCAGCTGCTGGCGGATATGAAACCGGGCTTTATCCGATTCCCCGGGGGGTGTATCGTGGAAGGCCGTGACCTCGCCAACCGCTACCAGTGGAAAAAGACGGTTGGGGCGCCCGAAGACCGCCAGCTGATCATCAACCGCTGGAATACGGAGTTTTCTCATCGGCTTACCCCCGACTACTTTCAATCCTATGGTCTTGGTTTCTTTGAATACTTCCAACTGGCCGAAGACATCGGCGCTTCGCCCTTGCCGATCCTCAACTGTGGTATGGCCTGTCAATTCAATACGGCAGAGGTAACGCCAGTCGACGAGCTGCAGCCCTATATCCAGGATGCACTCGATCTGATCGAATTTGCCAATGGCGCAACCTCCACCAAATGGGGAAGGCTGAGAGAGGCAACGGGACACCCTGCACCGTTTAATTTAAAAATGTTAGGTGTTGGCAACTAACAATGGGGCCCGCAGTATATCGAGCGGTATACAGCGTTCGCCCAAGCCATCCACAGCCGCTATCCCAATATCCGCCTTGTCAACAGCACCGGTCCCAATCCCGATGGTCCGCTGTTCAACTTCCTCAACGACACGCTGCGCAAGATGCACGCCGATATCCTCGACGAACACTACTACCGCGCCCCCGACTGGTTCCTGAAAGAAGCCCGCCGCTATGATAACTACGACCGCAGCGGCCCCAAAATCTTCGCGGGGGAATACGCGGCTCAAAGCAATGCCATCGCCTCTCCCGAGAACAAGAACAACTGGCAGTGCGCTCTTTCCGAGGCGGCCTATATGACCGGACTGGAGCGGAATGCAGACGTCGTCCAGATGGCCAGCTATGCGCCGCTGTTTGCCCATGCAGATGGCTGGCAGTGGACCCCCGATCTGATCTGGTATGACAACCTCCGTTCTTATGGAACGCCGGACTATTATGTACAGAAGCTGTACTCCACGAACAAAGGAACCGACGTCGTACCCGCCTTGCTCGATGGCCAGACGATCGCCGGCCAGGACAGCCTCTTCGCGTCCGCTGTCATCGACAAACCTGGCGGTGAGCTGATCCTAAAGATCGCCAACGTATCGGACAGGCCAAAGACCCCATCCATCACCCTGCAAGGCAGCGGCCGCTTCAACGGCAATGCGACTCTCTACACATTGACAAGCCCCGACCTGAATGCTATAAACTCCCTTGACAACCCCAAAGCCCTGAGCCCGGTCACCTCCAGTATAAAAACAGAAAACCGGCGCGTGAATCTCACGCTGCCGGCTTCCTCGTTCACAGTGATAATATTCAAAATAAAGTAGCCTAAAAAAATCGGCCCATTAGGGTCGATTTTTTTTTAGGATGATTAATCCAGTTTTCCAACCATATTTTCAGGCTTCACCCATTCGTCGAACTGCTCGGGCGTCACATAACCCAGTTTCACCGCCATTTCTTTCAACGTCGTCCCTTCCTTGTGTGCGGTCTGTGCAATTTTGGCGGCCTTATAATAGCCGATCTTTGTATTCAGCGCCGTAACCAGCATCAGCGAGTTGTCGACGTGCTTCTTGATATTGGCTTCGATGGGCTCGATACCCTTTGCGCAGCGCTCGTTAAAGCTGACGCAGCCATCGCCGATCAGTCTTGCGCTATGCAGGAAGTTGTAGATCATCACCGGCTTGAACACGTTCAGCTCGAAGTGACCCGTTGCACCGCCGATATTGATGGCGACATCATTGCCGAGAACCTGTGCAGCGATCATCGTCAAGGCCTCACACTGCGTGGGGTTTACTTTTCCAGGCATGATGGAAGAACCGGGTTCATTGTCGGGGATAAACAACTCGCCGATACCGCTGCGGGGTCCTGAAGACAACATCCGGATATCGTTTGCGATCTTCATCAGGCTGACGGCAACCGTCTTCAATGCGCCATGCGCTTCGACGATCGCATCGTGTGCAGCCAGCGCTTCGAATTTATTTTCAGCAGTGATAAAGGGCAGACCCGTTAACTCTGCGATCTTCTTTGCAACGTTTTCAGAATAGTTGGGAGGCGTATTGATACCCGTTCCAACAGCAGTGCCGCCCAGCGCCAGTTCGGCGAGATGCGCCAGCGTGTTGCGGATGGCTTTTAACCCATGATCCAGCTGCGAAACATAACCGCTGAACTCCTGGCCTACTGTCAGAGGAGTCGCATCCATAAAGTGCGTACGACCGATCTTGACGACCTTCATAAACTGCCTGCTCTTCGCTGCCAGCGTATCCCGCAGTGCTTCGATACCGGGGATAGTGGTCTCGAACAATATTTTATAGGCAGCAATGTGCATGGCCGTGGGAAAGGTATCGTTGGAAGACTGTGACTTGTTGACGTCATCGTTGGGGTGGAGGGTCTTTTCTTTGTCCGTCAGTTTGCCGCCGGCTAATACGTGACCACGATAGGCGACAACCTCATTGACGTTCATATTACTCTGGGTGCCGCTGCCCGTCTGCCAGACGACCAGTGGAAAATAAGCGTCGAGCTTGCCTTCGAGGATCTCATCGCAAACCTTGCCGATCATATCGGATTTTTCCTTGGGAAGAACGCCTGCTTCGAGATTGGTTAAAGCAGCGGCTTTTTTCAGGTAGGCGAAGGCTTTGATTATTTCCTTCGGCATTTTGTTGATGTCCTGGGCAATCGCGAAGTTTTCTACACTCCGTTGAGTCTGAGCGCCATAATATGCGTCAATAGGAACTTTTACTTCACCCATTGTGTCTTTTTCTATCCTGTATTCCATAGTATATAACACTTTAGGCTTGCGAAGTTACGCGGAATGGGGTACATTCAAAACATATTAAATTTTTTTGCGCGGCCGGACCCGCTATCACCCTATAAGCCCGGTTGGCCGATGTTTTGACAAACGGGAAGAAAGAATGCGGAAATTTTGGTTCTTTTGCCGGATATGGGCATTTTCGCCTGGCAAAAACGATAAAATTTATGCAATTAACGCGGTTTTTCTTCTTCTTTCTTATCCTCGCTGCTGCGCTGCGCCCCGCGCCCGCATCAGCACAGGACCCCCAGGACAAATACGTCTGGAAACAAGCCAGCTCCGGCGGCTATACCTACAAGTATGTGACCAACGACCCTATGCAGATGCGGTTGTATACGCTGTCCAACGGCCTGACAGTCATGCTCACCGTCAACCATAAGGAGCCCCGGGTCGCTATGCGTATCGCCGTCCGCACCGGAAGCAACAACGACCCCGCCAATCATACGGGGCTGGCCCACTACCTCGAACACCTGCTGTTCAAAGGCACCGATCAATACGGCTCACTGGACTGGGCAAAAGAAAAACCGCTGCTCGACGAGATCGACGCATTATACGAGAAGTATAACTCGACAAAAGACACCGCAAAACGCAAAATGATCTATCACCAGATAGACAGCGTATCGGGTGTCGCATCACACTATGCGATCGCCAACGAATACGACAAGATGATGACCGACATCGGCGCCCAAGGCAGCAACGCCCATACCTGGGTAGAAGAGACGGTCTATGAAGAAGACGTTCCCTCCAACTCGCTCGACAAGCTGCTCGCCGTTCAGGGCGAACGCTTCCGCAATCCGATCTTCCGACTCTTCCACACGGAACTGGAGGCGGTCTATGAAGAAAAGAACCGCGGCCTCGACAACGACGCAGTGAAGATGAACGAAGCAATGCTCTATAACCTGTTCCCCACACATAACTATGGTCAGCAAACGACCATCGGAACGATCGAGCACCTGAAGAACCCCTCTATTCTCGCTATCCGGGACTATTACCATAAGTACTATGTGCCCAACAATATGGCCATTATCATGTCCGGCGACTTCGATCCGGACGAGCTGATCAAGAAGATCGACAAGGCCTTCGCTTACATGCAGCCAAAACCAGTACAACAATACAACCCCGCTGCCGAACACGACCTGACCGCCCCGATCGTAAAAGAAGTCTATGGCCCCAGCGCCGAGAACGTGCGTATCGCCTGGCGGACACCGGCTGTCGGAACCCGCGACGCAGTTGTATTGGACCTGATCTCCAGCATCCTCGCCAATGGCAAAGCAGGTCTGTTCGATTTGAACCTCAACAAACAACAAAAAGTTCAGGGAGCTGGCGCGGAACTCCAGCAGTATAAGGACTACGGCGTCATGGTCGTTCTCGGCACGCCAAAAGGCGGCCAGACCCTCCAGCAGGTGAAGGATCTATTGATGACACAAGTCGACGCCCTGAAGAAAGGCAACTTCGACGAATCCCTTATAAAGGCCATCGTCGCCAATGGCAAACTGGATGAGCTTCAGGGCCTCCAGAAGAACGAAGCCCGCGTCAACGACCTGATGGAGAACTTTATCCAGACCCGCGCCGAGAAATACGATCAAAGCGTCGCTCAGCTCGACGTACAGGCAAAGATCACAAAGGCGGAAGTTGTCGCGGTCGCCAATAAGTATCTCGCCAATAACTACGTACTGCTCTACAAACGCAAATGCGAGGACAAGAACATCGTAAAGGTCGACAAGCCGCCGATCACCCCGGTCGAAACAAACGCCGGCAAACAATCCGAGTTTGTCCAGAAACTCGAGGCGATGAAGGTCGCGCCCGTCGCGCCGCAATGGCTGGACTTCAAGACCGGCATCGTACACAGCAAGGCCGGCCTCGCCGACGTGCTTTATGTTCCCAACAAGGAAAACGAGCTGTTCCATCTTTATTACCGCCTCGAAATGGGTACCTGGAACAGCCGCTATCTCAGCATGGCCGCTCAATACCTGCAATACCTCGGCACGGCTCAGCACCCCACGGACGAGATCAGCAAGGCCTTCTATGATATCGCCTGTAACTTTGCCGTCAATGCAGGACCCGAAGCGACGACCATCAGCATCACCGGTCTGCAGGAGAATTTTGGCAAAGCCGTTGCGCTCTTCGAAGACGTACTGCGCAACTGTCAACCCGATACGGCTGCCTTGTCCGCGCTTAAACAACGTATCCTGAAGGCAAGAGCAAACAGCAAACTGAACAAACAAGCCATCATGCAAGGGCTGATGAGCTGGGCCCGCTACTGCGAAAAGAACCCTTTCAACTCGGGGCTGACCAATGATGAGATCAATAATCTCAAAGCCGAAGACCTGGTAAGCATCCTGCATACGCTGACGGATTATGCGCATACGCTGATCTATTACGGCCCGATGACGGTCGACGCGTTCAACAACACCATCATCGGTCTGCATAAGATGCCTGCTGCATGGGTCCCCTATCCGCCAAAACAACAGTATACCTTTGTAACGCAGACTTCCAACCAGGTTTTGTTTGCCAACTACGATATGGTTCAAAGCGAAGTCATCTGGATTCGCAACGCTGCGGCTTATGATGTGAACAAGGAATCTGTCGTCGATCTGTTTAACGACTATTTCGGCGGCGGCATGGGCAGCCTGGTCTTCCAGACGCTGCGCGAGTCAAAGGCGCTGGCTTATTCGACGTTTGCGATGTATCGCACCCCTGGGAAGAAAGAAGATCCTTTCTATATGATGGCCTACATCGGCAGCCAGGCGGATAAGATGAACGAAGCCATCGGCGGAATGAACGACCTGCTCAACAATATGCCTTCTTCTGAAAAGAACTTCGAACTGGCAAAGACGGGCGAAAAGAAGGACATCGAAACGCAGCGCTTTACCGAAGATGAGATCGTGATTGCCTACATCAACGCAAAGCTGAAAGGCCTCGACTACGACTCCCGTAAACAGAAGTACGAAGCCATCGAAAAGCTGACCATGGCTGATGTCAAGAAGTTTCAGGAAACAGAACTGGCGAACAAACCCTATACTTATTGCGTCGTTGCATCGGACAAGAGGATCAAGACTGACGACCTGAAAAAGGAAGGGGATGTGATCGTGCTGAACCTCGAACGTATCTTTGGATATTAGGCCGCCCGGCTTGGGTCCCGGCTCACGCCCACTGGCCAGGCTCACGCCTCGCCCCGCGCTGACGCCCGGCTTTGCTCCCGGCTGACGCCCGCTGCCCAGGCTGACGCCCGCAACCCCGGCTCACGCCCCGTTGTCACGGCTGACGCCTCGCTGTCCCGGCTTTATACATTATTTATGGCGGTTCCCATCTCAGGGGCCGCCATAAATTTTATAGCCATGCACACACCGCGGCCTGGCTCATACGAACCCGATTCGCCGTACATAGAAAGCCTGAGCCGCAAGTACCTGGTTCTTTGGGCGCCGGTTCATATCCTCCGACCTGCGGACAAAAAGCAGCGCACATCATCGGGTGCAAAATTCGCTTTTTATTGCTACCCAGAAAAAATCGCCGTAAACTGTGATATCAGCAGGCATACGGCGAATAATACTAAAGTGAGCACCCCGATAAACGATAATATTGACCCCCAGCGGACCGGCGCACCGATCGGCGGATCGGCAGGTTCTCGTGTTGCCGATGGTTTTGCGCCGACCTCCGGTCCGCCTGCATCACCTGTTGCCGATAGCTTCGCGCCGGCTTCCGGTCCGCCTGGCTCTCGCGAAGAAGATTCGTTCTGGCAGTTGATCCGGGACAATTCCGGTATCCTTTATAAAATAGCCAACAGCTATTGCCGGAATCGCGAAGACCGGCCCGACCTGCTGCAGGAAATGGTCTATCAGCTTTGGAAGTCAAGGCTCCAATTCAATCATCACTTTAAATTTTCGACCTGGATGTACCGCATTGCCCTCAACGTCGCCATCTCGTTTTATCGCACGCAGACCCGGTCCGGCGTAAGACTTTCCCTCGATGGAGAATTCAACGGGATTGAGCTGGAAGACATCCCTCCCGAGCAGGATGCGATGGAAGAAAAGATCGGCATTCTCAGACGCTTTATCGAAGAATTGAATGACCTCGACAAGGCCTTGATGATCCTTTATCTCGAAGAAAGACCGCATCGCGAGATTGCCGAAATACTCGGGCTTTCCGAGAGCAATGTGTCGACAAAACTCGGCAGGATCAAGGAAAGGCTGAAACAAAGATTCCTCACGCTAAACGATGAACGCTATGGCAGCTGATGAATTTCAACAACTCTGGAAGACCTATAACCAACGACTGGAGAAGAGGATGCTGCTCGATCGACGTCTCATAGAGGAGATACAGACCAGCAGGGTAAGGGCTTCTTTTAACCGACTCGCGTTTGGAAAATTTCTGATCATTTGTTGGGGGATTGCGTGGAATATCTTTGTCGTACGTCTTCTAAAGCATTTCTGGCGCGAACCGGTATTCGATGTCGCCGCCATCCTTTCGATGCTCTTTACGATCTTTTCGATTGCAGGCTATACGACTCAGTTCTTTCTGATCCAGAAGATCAATATGGCTGCAAGTATACTGGAAACGCAGACCCAGCTGGCGCAATTGGAGCGCCTGATCATCCGCACGTACCGGATACTGATCCTGCAGACGCCGCTTTATACCTTCTTTTTCCTGTCCGGGGACCTGATGAAAAAGATGACGCTGGCGGCGTGGATCTGGCAGGGCAGCATAACCGGCCTCGTGATCCTTGGCTCGGTCTGGGTTTATCGCAAGATCAGCTATGACAACAAGGATAAGAAATGGGTGCGCTCGCTTCTCAATAACGAAGGCGGGAAGTCGATTGCGCGCGCACGCCAATTTATAAAAGAGATCGAGGAGTGGAAGGAGGAATAAGCCGCTGTCGCCGCCCACCGGCTGCAGGTGCGATCGACCCCGCGGGTGTGCTGGGTTTATTTGCCTTTAAAAACCGGTTTCCGCTTCTGTAAAAATGCGGCTGCTCCTTCCTGCATGTCTTCGGTTCCAAAGCATTCGCCAAAGGCTTCTTGCTCGCGCTGGAATCCGTCGATGATATCTATTTGGTCATCATCTCCGCCAAAAGGATTGGGTTCCCAGCTTCCGCTGTCATTCATGGCAACGGGATATCCGTCTCCGGCTGCGATATTCACGCATTCGATGACCTTTGCAACGGCGATCGGCGCCTTGCTATTGATAACGGAAAGCAATTCTTTTGTTTTTATCAGCAGCTCGTTGGGTTCGGTCACGATATAGTTGGTGAGCCCCATCACATGCGCTTCGGCAGCGTCTACCATACGGCCGGACAGGATGATCTCGAGTGCCCGTCCTCTGCCGACCAGCGCTGTCAGTCTTTGCGTACCGCCGTAGCCGGGGATAAGACCAAGATTGACTTCGGGTTGCCCAAACTTTGCGGTGGGGACGCAAAGCCGGAAATGACAGGCCATCGCCAGCTCGCAGCCGCCTCCGAGAGCAAATCCGTTGACGGCAGCCGCGATCGGCTTGGGGCTGGAGGCGATCTGCATAAATATCTCCTGCCCCCTGGCGGCAAGCGTCTGTCCTTCTTCCTGTGTCAGTCCCTGGAATTCGGAGATATCGGCGCCTGCGACAAAAGCCTTTTGCCCCGCACCGGTGATGATGGCGCTGCGGATCTCTTTGTTATTATAGATCTCGTTGACCACCTCACCCAGCTCGCTGATGACGTCTTTGTTAAGGGCGTTCAGCTTGTCCGGACGGTTGATCATGATCGTGAGTATCTGGTCTTCCAGCTGTGTGAGCAGTGTCTTGTACATATGATTAAGTTTACTTTTTGTATCGTCGACCGCGGGCCCTTTCCAGCGTTCGGTTCATGCGCCCTTCCAGCCTGCGCGCCGTTTCTGCTTTCGCGCGATTTCAGGTTGCGCCATCTCCGGTTTCGCGCCGTTTCAGCCTGCGCGCCGTTTCAACTTTCGCATCATTCCTGCCTGCACGCCGTTTCTGCTTTCGGCCCTTGCTCCGTGGTCCTGGGCCCCGTGGCCCTAGGCTTCGAGCAGTCCGAGCGTATGCTTGATCCGGCTGATCGTTTCTCCGCGGCCAAGTTTTGCGGCAATATCAAACACATGCGGCCCGAATTTTCCACCGACGAGCATGACCCTCAGCGGCATCAGCAGGTCTCCGGGTTTGATCATCGCTGCGGCAGCCATTTCCTTGAATCCTGTTTCGAGACTGTGCGCATCCCAATTGGTTTCAAGCTGCAATTGACGGACCAATTCGACGAAGAAGGTGTTCTTTGCGTCGCTCCATTTCGGCTTTATGGCGGCTATGTCGATGGTTTCCGGGGCCTTGTAGAAGAAGCCTGCCTGTTGTACAAAGTCGGGCAGCAGGTGGCAGCGTTCTTTCACCAGTTCGAGCACTTCTTCGAAAGGCGTTAAGGTTGGGCCCAGGGTCGGGATAACTGCTGCGATGCCGAGACCCAGCTCGGGGTCGTCAACCACTGGCGGCAGGCTGGCCGCAACTTCGGCGAGTTTTGTGGGATCGGGACTTTCCGGACGGATGAGGCTGGTTGGCGGTATATGGATGCCTTGCGCTTTGAACAGCTCCAATACCTGTGCGCTGTAAGATGAAGCGGGCAGCTTCTTTATCCATTCGTGGTTGAACCACTTTGCTTTTTCATAGTCGAACTTGGCGCCGCCTTTATGGACGCGATCCAGCGAGAACCTACCGATCAGTTCTTCGATCGAAAACAGTTCCTGGCCCGTTCCGTCGTTCCAACCCAGCATAGCCAGCAGGTTGACGAAGGCTTCCGGCAGAAATCCCGTTTCGCGGAAACCTGTCGCCGGTTCGTTTGTACGGGGATCTGTCCAGTTCATCGCAAAGACCGGGAATCCAAGCCGGTCGCCGTCGCGTTTGCTTAGCTTGCCATTCCCGTCTGGTTTAAGGATCAGCGGCAGATGCGCCCAATGCGGCATCTTATCGAGGCCAAAGAGGTGTTTCCACAATTGAATATGAACAGGGGCGCTGGGCAGCCATTCTTCGCCTCTGAACGCATGTGTGATCTCCATCAGGTAGTCATCGACGACTACCGCCAGGTGATAGGTGGGCATGCCGTCGGCCTTCAGCAACACTTTGTCATCGACTGTGCCGGTGGAGAAGCTGACTTCGCCGCGGATCATATCCGTAAAAGAGACCTCCTGTCCCGGCTCCATCCTGATCCGGATAACATAGGGGGTGCCAGCCTTTAGCAGCTGCTGTACTTCGGCGGGGTCCATATGCAGGGAGTTGCGCATTTTCCGGCGCAGCTCGTGGTTATAGGTGGGGGAGGGGTTTTCGGTTGTCTTATACTTTTCCCGCATCGCCTCGAGTTCTTCGGGCGTGTCAAACGCATAATACGCGTGACCGTCGTTGATCAGCTGCTGTGCATACTTTTCATAGAGGCCTTCCGCCTTGCGTTCGCTTTGGCGGTAGGGGCCATATTTGCCGGGTTTCTGGGGCCCTTCGTCCGGTTCCAGTCCTGCCCATTTCAAAGACTCGATGATATACTCTTCTGCGCCCGCAACATAACGTCCCTGGTCGGTGTCTTCTATGCGGAGGATAAAATCACCGCCATGACGACGGGCAAAAAGGTAGTTATAGAGGACGGTACGTACGCCGCCCAAATGTAGTCCCCCTGTGGGACTGGGAGCAAATCGCAGCCTTACTTTTTTACTCATAGGCCGCAAAGGTAAAGATTTATGTTCTGCCCCGTCTTTTCATGTACTAATTGGCTGATCCTTACGTTATTATTATAGGATACGTTCCTTGTAGCACCGCTGACCGGCATCTTTAAAACATAACTGTCCGATGGTGAGATACTTATTGTCGATCGTCCTGTTCTTTACCGTTTTGTCCGCTTCGGCTCAGCTGACCTATCAGACATTGTATGTCGACTACGATAGCGCATGGACATTCAAAAATTTAAAAATTATTCCGATACGCAGAAGGCCAGACGCGGGAGTACCCCGGGGTCTGGATGTGGTGCCGTTGGGGCGGGCGATGAGCCAGGGGTTGGTGGAAGTAACGGAGAGGGGGACGACGTCGTTTGATAATGTTCATTGGCTCCGCCTCAATACCAAAAGCAATAAATCCATTTACATTTCCGGCGGTGAGATCATCTCCGGCGGGCGTCAGGATCGGATGGTGATCCATGATACCATTCTTAAACCTTCTTCCAAGGATCAGTACGTGCCGGTGATGTGTGTGGAAGAGGGGCGTTGGAGCGAGAAGGAAAAGCAGTTCGGCTACGCCAACTATGCCAATACCGATCTGCGCCGGATCCTCGATTCTACGCACAATCAGGCGCTGATCTGGAGGGAGGTGGACCGTCAGCTGCAGGAGGGTAAGTACAAGAACAATACCCTGTCATTCCTTTCCCGTTATGCCGACAAGAAATATGTGGCGGGCAAGGACGAGTACATGAAATTCTTTCTCAACAGATTTGCGCATTCCGATAGTACGATCATTGGGTTCATCGCGATCTCCGGCGACAAGGTCATCGGCAGCGATACATTTGATGGTACCGGCCTTTTTTATCCCCAGCTGGAGCCCTTGCTGCAGGGCTATGTCGATCAGGCCATGACGCTTGGCGCCCCGGTCAGCCTCAAAGACGGCCCCGTCAAAAAATACGCGGACGGCCTTTTCAAGGATGAGCCGACCCAGGAGAAGTTTGTCAAGGACAAAGGGAAGATCTTCAAAGAAGAGGGCCGCGTGACGCATGTCAATACATTTGTCAAGGAGACGCCAGGGGAATAGGGGGTGTCGCATGGCTTGCTTCGGCTCGCGCCGCGTTGTCTTGTGTCGCGCCTCGCCTCGCTTGGCGCCTCGTCCCGCCGCTGCCCTATGCATGGCGTTGCTTGGCACCCCGCATCCTGCATTCGCGCACGGCCGCGTGCTTCCCACCGTCCGCATCCGCTCCGCTCCGCGCGCCGGCTATCCTGCTTCGCCTCGCCGCTGCCCACCACGCGCTACCTTCCTCGCATCCACTTGCGTCCTGCTGGCCATCGCCCGTACCCGTGCGCCGGCTATCCTGCTCCGCCCCGCGCTACCCACCACACCTGCGTCCCCGCATCGCCCTCCGTCCGCATCCACGCGCCGTCTCGCTCGCGTCGCCCACCCGCTGCATGCAGGAGCCGGCGGAAATTCCCTAAATTGCCCCATGTTTTATCTGGTAAGAATGCCCTGGTGGCTGCGCAAGCTCCATGTCGGCCGGGTCTGGCGCATACCGGTAACGGAAAAGATCCTTTATCTCAGTTTTGACGACGGGCCTCATCCCGAAGCAACCCCCTTTGTGCTGGAGCAGCTGAAAAAATACAACGCCCGCGCTACCTTTTTCTGCATCGGGAAAAACGTTCACGAATACGCGGATATCTACCGTCAAATACTAGTCGAAGGCCACCGGGTCGGCAATCATACCCAGAACCATCTCAACGGCTGGAAGGTAAAAGACAAGACCTATCTCGAAAACATCAGCGCCGCGGCAAAGGTCATCGATTCCGATCTTTTCCGGCCGCCTTATGGGCGCATGACGGCGTTTCAGTCCTCGATATTACGATCCGATCCGCTTCGTTACAAAGTTATCATGTGGGAGGTGTTGAGCGGAGATTTTGACCAAAGCCTTTCCGCAGAACGCTGTGGCCGCAACGTTATACGTCTTGCGCGGCCTGGCTCTATCGTCGTCTTTCATGATAGCGCAAAAGCATTACCACGTTTGCGCGAGGCATTGCCTGCCGTGCTTGAACACTTCACCAATAAAGGCTATCGCTTCGATTCCATTCGCTGATCATATGCATTACGCGGCCGTCTTCGAGTGATGCAGCTGTCGATTTTTCACTAAGGGTTTGTGGTGAATGCACGACGTATTACCGTGGAAACTCATCCGAATGACGTAGCAAAATCGTATTGAAAAAGAGAATCAAAATAATCCCAAATAGGGAATAAAGGCTTCAGAAACAATAGATATTAAAACAATTACCTATAAGCGAAGAGGGGATCTAAAACTGAGAGAAAGTTGAAAACTTGGAAATAAAATTGGGCCTGGGTAGACACCCTGGCCCGTTTTTAATCCGTACCCTATGAAAACTGATTTAAAGGTAAATCTTTTTTTGATTTATCCAAAGTAATTTAGTCAGTCGATCCTGACGAATCTTCTGGATTTTGACTTTTTGGGACCCTGACCGGCCAGGGGCAGACCCTTTCCCAAAATGGGTCAAATGCAGGTCCAGAGTGGATTCGGCCTTTTCGGGCAGCTTGTTTTCCTTTAGGGGCAATGCCGCTTAAAATTTTGAATCAAGGATTTTGGGGATATTTGAAAAACAAAAGTTATTTAGAGACTATGGAATTGATCGACACGCATTGTCATTTGTATAGCGACACATTTTCAAAGGATATTGAGGACGTAATACAGCGCGCTGAGAAAGAGGGAGTTGAGAAATTTTTTCTGCCGGCCATCGACAGTAAATGTCAGGAGGCCCTGCTATCGCTGGAAGCCCGCTATCCCGGTAAGTTCTATGGGATGACGGGCTTGCATCCCTGTAATGTCAAGGAGGATTATGCCGCCGAGTTGCGTTTTGTAGAGCAGGAATTGCAGCGTCGTCCTTGGGTTGCGGTGGGGGAGATCGGGCTTGACTTTTATTGGGACAGGACTTTCGAGCAGCAGCAATACGAGGCTTTCCACCGCCAGATCGAATGGGCGCTGCACTACGATATTCCTATCGTTATCCATAGCCGGGAGTCGATGGCGCAAAGTATCGATGTAGTGCGTCAGCATCAGAAAGGCAGGCTGCGCGGGATCTTTCATTGCTTTAGCGGAAATGCCCAGGACGCGCAGCAGATCGTCGATCTGGGCTTCTACCTGGGTATCGGCGGCGTGTTGACCTATAAAAATTCTGGACTGCCCGATGCCATCCGCGATATCCCGCTCGATCGCCTCGTGCTAGAGACCGATGCGCCGTATTTGTCGCCCGCTCCGTTTCGTGGGAAAAGAAACGAGAGCAGCTATCTCAAATACGTTGTCCACAAGCTGGCCGAAGTCAAAAACATTCCCGTTGAAGAAGCCGCTGCGGCCACGACCAAAAATGCCCAAAAAATATTCGGAATATAACCCGAAAACCCTACCTTTGCAGCCCCTGAGAATGAACTGGGCAGCCGGTTTGTTCTTATCGATCAGTTTGGAGAGTTGTCCGAGTGGTTGAAGGAGCACGCCTGGAAAGTGTGTATACTCGAAAGGGTATCAAGAGTTCGAATCTCTTACTCTCCGCAGATCAAATTATGGCCCCGCCCTTTGGTGGGGCATTTTTATTTGGAGCGGATCGGTCGGGCTCGCTCGATCCGGATGCGCAAAATAAAAATGAAAGGCGCGATAGCGCCAGGCATTTATTTGATCTGGCCTCCCAACCCGGAGATCACCGAAGCGCAGCGGAGGTAATCTCTTACTCTCCGCAGATCAAATTATGGCCCCGCATTCGCGGGGCTTTTTTATGCCCGTGAGCGAACCGAGCTTGCTCGGGTGAGAAAGGGGCATGAAAAAGAAAGGCACGTCAGTGCCAGCCATATCTTGATCTGGCGTCCCCACC
>JAATGQ010000020.1 GCA_015654595.1 Chitinophagales bacterium
CGCGAAAGCAGCGCGCTCTTATAGGCCAGTATACTATCCGTTGTACCGAGCCGGTCCCGTCCGCCCTGTGTCGTAGAAACGAGTTGGATCTGGCTGTTCTCGATTCCGCCGCCTTTGTAAAGCTTTAGCATACTGCCGGCCTTCACATTGTTCCCTTCAACGCCGCAGGTGCTCCAGTAGCGGATGAAGATATTGCGCCAGGGAGTCTGCGTGTTGTTTCGAAGGATAAGATAAGGCGTCTGCTCGCGGCGAAGCTGCCGGGAATACAACCGCTGTTCCAGCTTGTTGATGATCTGCTGCAGCTGCCTCATCTCACTGTTCATAAAATCGTTGCCCAGGGTAGAGAAAGCGGCGCTTTCATCTCTCAGCAATTGCAGCAGATAGTCTACGATCGATCCGGCATCCCGCTCGTCAAAACGTCCCACACCACCATTGCGCAGCAAGACGCTCAACGACTCCTCCCCTTTTTCAAAGGACCGGACATTGAGCAGACGGCCATCGTCATTTGTGACGTCGGAAAGGTCGAGAAAGATATCGTCGGTTTGAAGCGGAATAATATTGAGTACTTCCTGCAGCCGAAAGGTGAGATCATGCAGACGGCGGTTGACAACCGGAAAGCAATTCATCACACAAACCACGTCCTGCAAAAGACGGCTGCTGATCGTCTGGGGGAAATCGATACAGATCCAACGGATAGACTGCTGCTGCATTTGCTGGACCACCTTTCCTGCAAAGGACTCGGCGATCATCGACGTCAGCAGACTGTTATCGCTTCCCGCAGCCAGATCTCCCTCATCGAGCAGCGTAATAAAGTTATCTTTGTAAAAGGAATTGACATGCCGGCATATTTTGCCGCTGGTGTCACTGTCCCGGCCGAGCACTGCTTCAAGGTCGAGCTGCTCCCCGCTGATCGTTCTTTTGCCATATCCTGCAAGATGAGACATTGGTTGATCATTCCAATACCAGACGGCCTTGGGAAGCTGATGATAGAACAGCTGCCTGCTGGCTTCATTACGAAGATCGAAGTAGAAAAGGGTATCGCGAAGACTATATCCCGGGTTATCGATCCCCAGCCAAAGCGTAGAAGCCGGCAATTCTTTACCCGGCTCTGCCAGTGCGATGATCTCTTTATTGATAGCCCCGGAAACACGGAAAAGCGCATTCCCGGCAGCCATATACTTAATGCTTGCCCTGGTCAGCGAAAAATCAGCGGTTGGCGAAAAGTAAAGCTCCTTCCATACCGCCTCCTCTCCTTCCATACCCTGTGTCCGACGCGAAACGTAGTATTGACCATCTTCCCTGATTTCCATTTTTTGTTCGATAGGTGTCGCACAAGCCACCGCATGAGCAGGCAAGGCGCCCGTCAACGCATCAGGTGAAAGCAGCTGAACAAGACGCTCCAGGATACGGGATCTTGAAGACTGGATCTCTCCCGATATTTTTTCCAGCTCGACGCTGCAGGCAGACAGAAGCATCGAAACAAGGGGATCGAAACTGCTCTCGGCCTCTGTCTCGGAATACCCCCATGCACGAGCCGCATTCTTGAGCAGTCTTGTTTTTATTTGATCTCTCGATTCCATTATGATGATGTTTCCCTATTGTTAGTACGATAATGGGCCGACAAAGAAGCTATCCCGAAATGCAAGCTTTTCGTTGGTCAGCTGAAGAACGCCGCTGATCGTCACGTCTATTTTCTTTTTGACGTGACGGCTGACTGGACTATCGGTTATTTCCTCCTGGCGGAGCAATATTTCCACCTTTGGATTGGCCAAACGCTTCTCCTTCTGCAATACAGACTGAAGTAAGGACTGCCGTATATATTCACGCAGCTTGTGCGCACTGGTAACATTGTCAAAATCGTGATCCCAGATACCGCAGCCAAAGCTCTCGTCTCCCGGAAATTCACCAAAGGCGGTGGTCAACAGCAGATGAAGATGCTGAATGACGGATTGCTGCATAGAACATCTGGGATGCTCCTGCCGGCGCATGATCTTTTCCACTGTCAACGGCAGGGAATAAAATTCCATTTGCATAAAATGCTCTTTTTAAACAATGACGATAAACCACCCACCAAGGGTTTTGTGAATGGCGCCCACGGGATCAAAAGGGATTGTCTTGATGCCTCGTATGCATGCGAATCAGATGATTTTCAAGGAAAATGGAGGATTTGTAAGGTACGACAAAGTTGCCGGATATGCAAACCTTCTCACAGCTCAATTTTTACAGACCCGGGGTAGTCCAGCCCGATCGCCCATTTGTGCCCATGGGTAGAAAAAGCCCATACAGTATCCCCATCGATCTCCACTCTTTCAAACGGATTGGAAAAGGTCAGGAACATTCCCCAGACAAGAGTCTTATGCGTAGCGTCTACCCGGGCAACAAATCCTTCATTTCCCATAACGCCCTCGCCACAAAGGATATGATCACCCGAAGCTTTGTCAACAGCATAGGTCGTATAAGGAACGGTCTCTATCCAGCAGTCGGGGTCCTTTTCTACGATCTTTTCTACAGTCGTCTCTTCTATCGGCACGAGGGTCAACTCTTTTTTTGTCTCGGCCACAAGATTGCCAGCGGGCAAAACGAGCACTTTTCCTGAATCAAACAGGATCGCATCCATCTGCAGCAACTCGTAATTCTTCCAATGCTCCTGGATCAATGACTCTGTATTTTGTGTTATTTGCATACAACTTTGGGTTTATCAGGCGTTCCTTTTTCCGGCAATTGTATTTTAGGATACTCTTTTCCGGGAGAAGAAAACAACCTCTTCTTCAGCGACTTTCCCCAGGTAATGTTCGTACCGGGTTTTATATCATCCAGATTGACCCGCACAATCGGCACCTCTTCCAACC
Organism: Chitinophagales bacterium; assembly: GCA_015654595.1. Lineage (GTDB taxonomy): Bacteria > Bacteroidota > Bacteroidia > Chitinophagales > Chitinophagaceae > Puia. The sequence continues at coordinate 2,850 of JAATGQ010000020.1, forward strand.
CGGCATTCTGGGCCGCCAACAATCTTCTGTTATCAAAAGACACCAGCTGGCCGTCTATTTCCGCAACTTTTAACGCGCTGGAATTTTGATGGTCATCCGGGAACCGGTTCCAGTCCCAGGTGCCGTCCTTCATCGCCTGTTCGTAATCCGTCGTCTCTCCCGTCACATAAGCCTGGGAATAGTTGATCGTTGAAGGATCGACCATTTCCAGACCCAGCGGATCCATCGTGGCTAAAGGATTCTTCAGGTAAAGATAAAATTTATCTCCGCTCTGAAACCGGATCGGATCCTGCGAGATAAAGACGCCCTCTTCCGGCGCATAGTACCTGAACCGGTTATAATACAACCCGGTCTCTTCATCCGCATATTGCCCCGGAAACCGAAAGGGGCAATCACTTAAAGATCCGATCTCAAGATTACGTATTTTACCCCGGATATCGTATTCGGCCTGCCAGCTCTTTTGGCCCGTCTCATCGTACATTTCCATCGGCGAGCCCAGGTGATCCGTAATGATACTGTACCTGCGCGATCCGACAATCTTCGCCGCCGGCCTGAAGCTGTTCTCGTCAAAGATCCAGCTGACAGGGTCATCGACACATTCTGCTTTATCAAATTCCAGTTCGCCAAACTCATTGACGATCACATTCCGTTTGTCTTTTTCTGCATAGGTCCATTCGTGCAGCGGGACATTCCCGTTCCATAACCATCGGGTTATTTTCCCCCTGTATATTTTGGCGGTCCTGCGACCCAGGGCATCGTATTCAAACAAAACTTTTGCGCCATCCGGTCTCGTAACCTCCTTTAGCATACCATTCGCTTTCCAGCTGTAGGCCCATGTATTTCCATTGGTCTCTCTTTTCCCCGTCAAGTTCCCCTCCTCGTCATAATCATAAAGCGCCTGATCGGTCTTTAGCAGGCGTCCGCCGGGTCCGTATTGGCGATCTGTTCTCTCCTCTGTTTTATAAAGATTGCCGGCAGCATCGGGATTGCGAAGGTCAAAGGCGCCATTCTCATATTTTGCCCATGCCAGGTAGCCAAAATCGTCGTATCCATAAGTCGCCCCCCTGGAAGTCAGTTCGTTTAGCATCCGCGTGAGCCGGTTGTTCACATCCCAGCTATAAGAGCGATGCTGTTGTTCTCTTTTCAGCATGCTCACCCGCTGACGGGTAAGCCTTCCGGATGGATCATAGTCCCGCAGCAGCTGGATATTGCCGGGCAGCAGCCGTTCGACTTCAAGCCCAAGGTCATTATACCGGCTTTTTCTATCCCATACTTTTTCTTCCAGGTTAAATACTTCGACTCCCTGTATATCGCCATTTGTGGTATAATCCTGCGTAATCACCGTACCCATGCTGCTGGTAACCTTTACCCTTCTGCCCAGCTTATCGTATTCGCTGTTTATCCACTGCTCTCCGCTCCTTTCTTCGATCACCCTGCCAGCTGCGTCGCGCAGAAATCTGACCACACCGTTCTCGTTACCCGCTTCAGTCAACAGACCGTTCCGGTCATAAGAATAAGTTTGCCAGCTGCCATCACTGTGTTCGGATCGGACGACACGACCGGCAAGGTCATATTCATACTCGGACCAGCGATCTCCCGGACGTTTTATTTTTATCAGCTTTCCCGTCCGATCTCGTTCGTATATTCTGGTGACTCCGTCAAATCCAATCTCTGAAGCAATATCTCCCTTTTGGTCGCGGATGAATCTGAAAACCTCATCGAACTCGTTCCTAAAGGAAGAAAGCCGGTTCTCTGTGTCATAAGTATACATGATCCTGCGCCCATTGTCTTCCTTTGACACCAGGCTATCCATCGAGTTATAGGAAAAACGGATAGTATGATGGTTGTCCTCAGCCGTCAGCACATTGTCATAAGCATCATATTGGAAACGGATATGATTATTATCAAAACTCCGGATACCTGTTACCCTTCCCAGAACGTCATACTGGAAGGACTGTTCCTTTCTTTCGGGATTGGAAAAATGCACGCATTGCCCCCAGACATCGTAGAACCATTCGGTGTATTCTCCTCCGGGCAGGGTCGTCTTTGCCAGGTTCTGATCGGCATCATAGGCAAAGCGGGTCTTAAGACCTGCTTCGTTTGTAACGGAAGCCAGCTTTTTGTGTTCGTTGTATTCAAAATGAGTCGCGCTGTTATCCGGTCGGATAATGGATTTCACCAACTGATCGTCATAGTAGGTGTAGACCGTCGCCTGACCCTTGGGATCTACCCGTACAGCTAACTGGTCATACTCGTTGTAGACCATCATTACGGAGGTGTTATCCGGAAGATGCTTCGATTTGAGATTTCCCCTGCTGTCGTATACATACCCGGTGATATTCCCTTCTTCGTCTATCTCCCTGTAAAGCTCCATCGCCTCTGTATATTCGTAGTCTACGGAATGGCCAAGAGGATCTACCACCTTTGTGCAGAGTTTGTTATCCGAGTAGTAATAAAGGGAAGTCTCCCCAAGCGAGTTGGTTACTTTGTTATATCCTTTGTGGTAGGATATCCATCCTTCGAGCACCCCATTGTCTCCCCAGGTATGGCTGCACTTTGCCGACCTTCCTTTTCCTTCGTATTCCCAATAGAAGTTGTTCCCGTTGCGATCGGTCTTTTCGACCATAAGATGATCTTCATATCGAACGACAGTAGACTTACCGAGGGCATCCGTTATAACAGCAAGATCGCCGTTGTCATTGTACCCATATTGTACAAGCCTTTTTGTTTGCTCTTTGTGATGAGCTGTGACAGCCGTAATCCGGCCTTTATCGTCGTGGCTGATGCGGATGACCCTTCCGGCTCCGTCGATCAGCCGATCAAGAACGCCTTTGCTATTATAAGATAACTGAAGGGCGCCGCCTTGCCGGCTGGCAATACGGGTAGGCTTATAGGTATCGCCCCCAAAGGCAGTAAAGGTATAGGTCAGCCCCTGCTCATGAGCTTTCAATTCATAGTAATCGCCTTTATTGGTAAGGGTCAGTTTCTCAGCACGATGATAAGCCTGCTGTTCTTTGTTCAACAGCATCGGAAAAGCGGTAGCTCTACCATCGGGAAGGATGATCCCGATAAGGCTTTCTTCGTGATCGGTCAGAAGGGTCATGTCGTAACAAAGGTGCGTCCCATGCCCCAGCGGTCCTTTGTAGCCGGAATCGGAATACCAGTTCCTCTCCCATTTTATCGGAAGGGGCCCGGGGATCTCGAAATCGGTTTGGTTGTAAACAACGCGGCCGGTAATGAGGTCGACCGGTTCGAAACCCATCTTACACAGCTTAGCCGCCAGGCCTTCTGTACATTCAAACTTTCTGAAGAGCTTTGTCAGCAGCTGTCCTGCCTTTTTTAACAAACAGCCGAAGCCAAATGACATGACGAGGCTCATCAGCATACCAGCCAGATCGGGTACATAAGGACCACCGACCATTACGGGCTTACCCGCAGGGATCGGAATAGTTGCCGAAGTTGGCAAATAGGTGCTGGGCGAAGGAGGCAGAAACTTTTTTCCCGGGGGCGGCGACAGGGTCAGCGGAACGCCAAAGTCATTGCAGGTCATGACCATAAAGCCTGCAGGTGCAAACAAAGAGCCCTGTGCCTTGACAGTCAGACTCCCAAAGAAGTTCATCGAGTTATGGCCGATCAGCGGCATCAACTGAAACGCCGGACCGCCGATAGGAATATGCTTTTTTGTACCCAGCATGCCATTGGTCAGGCTTATCCCGCGGGGGATATTGTTGACGCTGACGGTCGATCCGATATGAGGGATATAGTCCATCGGATCAAAGGTGATACCAATGTATGGATGCGGGATCGGAACCGGGACGGGACCGGCCGGAGTCGGAACCATTACGATATGGATATCGATCCCTAACACGGGAAGCAGATGTCTATTGGCCGGTAACATAGATAGGTTCTTTTGTAGCAGGAGCTTTTTGTTTATCACGGGTCTTTCTTTCCCAGTCCGCGCCGTAAATAGCCGTCATTTTCTGATCGATCTCTTCATAGGCCTCGGTTTCTCTTCTGTCGTACAGGTATTCATAGTATTCCAATCCGATAAAGCAGAAATCGGAGATGGAAAGCTCGTCGCGGTTCAATTGCTGGCCGGTAGACCAGCCCTCAACGAGGATCTTTTTATAAAGAACAGGATCGTTGCGCCGGGCAAGCCATGCCGCCTGCCGATAGGCAGTAATAGCAGGCAGGGGCAATCCGGATTCTGCCGAAAGCTGTGCCTGTCTGAAAAACCAGCCCATCGCCTGCTTTTCCTTTTTACCAAGCTGATAGTTCGATGCGATAAATCCATAGTATTGAAGGATCAGCGGCTGGCAGGCTTCGTCTCCTGCCTCTTTGCCAGCCTCGGCTATTTTGAGCCCCTTGTGCAAAAGGACTTCTATTTCATCGTATTTTTTAAAATGTAGCAGCAACCCGCCATATACGATATACGCCGTGGACATCAGGGACCTGATCTTGCTTGCCGTCATTACCTTGATACATTCCTTCCCTATACGATCCAGCTTATCCGGCGACCTGGCAGAAACGGCATCCGACATCCGCATGATATATTTTCTCAACTGTACTTCCGGCGAGTTCGAATCGCCAGCATGGATGATCTTATTGGCAGCCCCATCCAGATCAAGTTCTACGCTCAGACTCCGGGTAGTGTCCGGAAAGAGCCTGAAAAGCTCGTCAAAGTATCGCTCATCGCTATAATCGAAGATGCAAAAGCGGATATTTTCACGGATCTCTGCCTGCAGCAGGGACTTCAGCCAGCGCTCGTATTCCTTGAGATTATGTACAGCAAAAGGCATCAGCGCAATAGTAAGGACACGGCCGGGCATATGGATCGCCTTATAAAAGGATCCTAACATTTCGAGGAAAGTATCCATATCGCTGCTGGCGTCGGCTGCTTTTCTGTATTTTGTCGTATCCCAGTTATACGCGGCATCCCGGCGGTGGACCTCGTCCATCGTCTTCTGATCCTTGTCGTAGGTTTCGAACCAGGACCGGATAAGATCGCCGGTATAGGACCCTTCGGAGTGAAAAGGCGTAAAGAGCACCACAAAAAGATCGGGCAGGCTTCCATGCGGCGTCGATTCGAGGTGTAAGAACCCCTCGTAAAGACGGCAATGATCGGCTTTTATCAGCCACCGCGCCATTTTACAGTCCGGGTAAGGAGTTACCTCCTCCATCCATTTCTGCTGGATCCGGGTGATAAGCTGTGCAATAGGGTTGTGCTCGTTACTCATGATCAGGAGTTCAGGTTTAGAATGCCGCCGCTGATGTTGGTCACGGTGTCGCCCGAGACCTGTACGATTGGACCACCCATTTTCAGGCTGCCGTCTGCCTTGACCTCGACCATCGGAGCGCCCACATCGACCTTTGTAGTGCTCTTGACCGTAGTCCCATTGGTGCCGTTGACATCAATGGTATTATTGGACTGGATGTTGACAGGACCACTGGTACCATCGATCGTGATCTTATTCTTTCCGGTTATGTTGATGGTGCCGTCTTTTTTCATTTCGAGCTTAGCGCTTCCACAAGTCAGCACAATACTCTCTGAAGAGGTCACATTGATATTTCCTTTCCCGTCTATCTTCACGTCGTTGCCTTTGCTGTCGGCGACATGGATACTTCCTTCCTGGTCATTAAGAACGATCAGGTTACCGCTGCGTGTCTGAAGCGCTTTGACATCGTTGCCGCTGTTCCCAAAGCTGGTCTTTGCCTTACCGTGGTAGACGGTGCCGATAATATAAGGCTTGGTGGGGCTATCGCCTTCAAAGCCTACTATAACTTCTTCCCCGGTTTCGGGGATAAAGAACATGCCTTTCCCATCGCCGCCATGGGGGCTGGTAACGCGAAGCCAGGGAGACTTCTCTGCATCTCCCATCCAATGGAACTTTACGCGGATGCGTCCCAGCCCGTTAGGGTCGTTGTTGTCAGTAACCATGGCGCTTTGCGTTTCGCAGTGCGGCTCGGTATGAACGGACACAGGCGGCATCTTTATGCTGGATGGTATCGCAACAAATTCATTGTTGTAGTTGCCCTGCCCATCGCAATAGTGATTGACAGTGATGACGGTATAGTCTCCAAAGGATTCGTCGGACTGACTGAAGACATTCTTGCCCTGGACGCTGATCGTACCTCCGACCTGCACACCGGGCTGGCCGCTGCTGCCGTTGAAGCGGATCATGTTGCTGCTCTGCATGGCAGCCTTGGTGTTGACCATGTCATCCAGCTGCCTCTTATTCGTCAGGAAGTTATTATACCATTGTTTGGGCTGAGCAGAATAGAACTGCTGGCTTTTTTGGAAAGCATGTTTTCCCAGGTCGTTCAAGCCAGCCTTGCTATCGATTCCGGCCGGGATTCCATTATATACCTGGTGGTTCATGTAATCATAGGCTGTCATTTTAAAATTGAGCGGAACCATCTGCATGGCCATATTGAACTGAGACAGATTACTGCCGTAGGTGAGTTTTGTTTTGTTGCCCTGCGGAGCACCAAGGACGAGTTTCTGCCCGTCATAGAAGAACCATTCGCCATGGGTGGCGCTGAGGCGACTCAGGAACTGCCAGCCGGTCTCTTTGTATTGAACAGTATACGAGAGCGTTTCGCCATTGGCAGGCGCCACTTTTGATGGCAGCATGTTCTGCGGAAAATAATTGAGCACATCCTGCGCTATATTCTTTACGGCTTTTTTCTCCCAGGTTTTGCAATGGGCGCCATTGTCCAGCAGAACGGTCGGGCTAAAGCCGCTGATAATGATATCGCCTGCATGCCCGCTATAGCGGGAACTTTCTATTTGTGTCACGACGCCGCTGAACTGGAGTTTGCCGTCACTGCCGACGGCATCGATCTCGATAGTCAGCTTGGCGCCGATAAAATCTTTTGATTTGTTGAAGACGGAGCCGGAAGTCCCATCGATAGCTTCTGCGGGACATACGATGCGGAACTCATGATGTTCGAAGACATCCTGGGAGAGTGCAACAGAAGAGTATTGCCTGATTGCCTTTCCCCCGATATTGATATTGACATTTACAAATTGAGCCATAAAAAAGGGATTATCTTTTATGGTAAAAGGTTTGATGAAGATTTAGGTAAGGACTGCAAATTTCCGGGCGCTTGCGGCATAGAAGGCTTTCCCGTCGGCGATGCCGATGGCTGGGCCGGTGTCGAAGCCGGCATCTGGCTTGCCTGCAGCTGATGATCGATATGATCGAGCATTGCCTGTGTTGCCTGGTAAGAGCCAAGAAATGTTCCGCGCAGTGTTACCGTAACAGCCAGACGGAACGAGGCTTCCCGGGCAAGACGCCCGCCCATCCAGGTGTTGAGCGAAGCAGGGATCTCGAGGAGATTGAAACCGGCATTCCGCAGGCCCTCGGGAATCCATTTTGTTTGGTTCTGGAAGAAAAGGTGGTGTAAGGCCTTGCCATCGGCGCCGCTGCTGATCTTCCAGTATTCTCTGCTGACGGTTTTAAATTTTCTGGGATCGTATATGAGCCGGATCCATCCTTTGTTGCTGCGCAGCAAAGTCGCCTGACTTCCGAAGGGGCGCCAGGGACCTTTGACTATTCGGGTCGTCATCTGTCTCGCCCCCATCGACATTTCTTTTACCACGGGAGTGACGATCTTGGTGACGGAGCTTCCCCCGGTTTTTGCAAGCCCGGAAGCGCTGACCTTTGCGACGGTTTTCCCGGCGGTCGTCTCGGACTCACGAACGATCAGGGCAGCTCCAGCTTTGCCGATAATTTTTACCCCGCCTTTTGCGATAGCGCCAACCATAAATACGTCGGAGACGGCCATTGCCGTCCAAAATACGCCTTTGACATAGTGGCCGGTCTGAAAGTCGTTGACCGCCTCTCTACCCGACCCCCAGACAGGGATAAGACTTTCGGCAAAACCCGGGGCTCCAACGTTATTTTGTTGTGCGTCACTCATAGTTTTAAGTTATTCGGGCCAATTATTTTTGAACTCAGAATCATTGAGTTTCAGTTCATGGGCGCTAAGGGATATTTGTATCTGCATGGGTGTTTCTCCCACATGATCAAACGTTTCATAGTAATCCACGCAATGCGCGTTGGTAAATTCCAGCGTCTTCAGCTTGCTCATAGTATCGCGTCGATAGAAGGTGATCGTCCCGCTTTTGGTCTGGGTAGGACTGATCATCCAGTCAAACAGCTCCGTACCGCCGCTGCTTTCGACCAGCAGATGAACCGAACCGCCCTGTGGGATCGCCGTAGGTTTCCCCGTGGCATCAGTCGTCTGGCTGAATCGAAAACCACAGTGCAGCACGTTCATTTCTTCGCCGTCGACCTTTAGTTTAGCAATAAATGACATAAATGAATGATTTTTTAAGCACCGTCTGCATAAGTTAAAAAACGGGTGGTGGAATCCTCCCCCACCCGTAACATGCCGCTGATGATTACTGTACCCATTCGTTTGTGTGCTTGCCGGTACCCATGCTGAGTTCCTTTGCACTGATGGTGAATGACTCTGTTACGGGGTTGGCGCCGGTGCTGTCAAAGTTCTCGTTGTAGTCAACAAGGTATCCTTCTTTCCAGCCTAATTCTTTAAGAGTCGCGTCCGAATCCCGTTTGGAAAAGACTATAGAGCCGTCTTTCCTTTCGAAGCTGTTGCACATCCACTCGAAGAAAGTAGTGTCGCCTGTAGATTCGATGGTGACGTTGATTTTTCCGCCACGGGTAACAGAGGAGGGACGACCTGTTGGGTCGGTATCCTGTTTGAGATCATAGCTCATTCCAAGAACGTTGACTTCTTTTCCTCCAACCTTCAATTTTGCTTTGAAAGACATAATAGGTTTTTTTAAATGAATAAATGATATAGTTAAACCAAGCAAAAAACTGCATTTACGGGTACGGCTGGACATAGCTATCCTGTTCCGGTCAAAACAGCTTTTATTTTGGCCGGTGCAGCGCAAAGAGTCGTTTTACCAAGCTTCTGCTGCCGCGCTAATAATCTATACTAGTCCTGTGCATATTCGGAGGCCCACTCCGTTCCGTCATCGCCTTTCTGCCCTTCCAGTTTTACCAGGAAGGTCTTAGCCGGAAAATAGGGTTTCATGTGGATGTCCAGATAGATCTTGTCTTTCTGCACAGGGTCTTGTTCAAATCTTCTTATAGTAAAGTTCTCGATCAATTTATTGGGTCCGGTGATGCTATCGAGGAATTTGACGATCTGGCTGTTGAGGTCTTTCCGGGTTGTAGCCGTAAAGTTTTCGAAAGCCCGCCGGTTCAGGAAGTCCATCATCACCTTTGCGACGTAGTCGAATACCCTGACGACCGAGTAAGTTTGTAACCCGAGGTTGTCGCCATTGAAGAGCGTCTTTGCGGAAAAGGCCATAACCTTCCCATATTCTTTCACCATAGGAACGAGGCCCAGCTTTTCCAGACTGGCGATCTCGCTTTTCTTGAGGTCAAAGCGGACGCCATCGACTTCATTCATACTGCCGTGTTTTTTTCCGGCAGTAACCTGGGACATGAGGGTGTTGTATATTTTACCAGCCAGCGCGGATGCCGGCGGCACAAAGAGATCTTCCTCTTCGCCAATCTCGTCGAATTTGCCTCTGCCGACAAGCCAGTTACAGGACATCACGACATTGGAGCGGTAGTTATCGCCGCCGGTGAGATTGGCGGCTTCAAACAGCTCCATTACATCATCCGGCGCCTCGAGATCTTCGAAGTCGGTGACGAGCATAGCCTTATTTTCATAAGCGATCTTTGCCCATTTCTCAACGACCTTGTTGGAACCCAGATAACCGGGTATAACGACCAGGCCATAGTTGTTCCTCAGATCAAGCCGATCATAGTTCTCTACCAGCTCGGCCTGTATGGCGTCGATAAACCGGGTATTGTCGAGATCCTTTAATTGATCGGGCTCGGCATTGATAATAGAGACATTTTTTACTTTGGTGCTTTCGGTGTTTTTATAGAATAAAGCAACCGACCGGTAGGAGCGTTCGAGTTCGCGTGTGTTTTCCACGGCGTTTTTAAGGTTCTTCTTCAGTACCTGGTCCGCAAGATCAGAACGGTCCTGGCAGATCTGTACCATTTCGGCAATATCGTCGCTGCTGCTCAAGACTTCGCTCCACCATTGGAGGGACTTACGAAGAGCCTCCCGCTCAGCTTTCTTGGAGCTTTCTTCCAAAAAGATCTTCTTACGGGCCTTTCTTTCCGGGTTGATATTTTGTATACCATCGATGGTAGATTCCAGCAGGTCGAAACCGCCGAATTTCTCCAGCTTTTTCAGACCGCCATCCAACACCTCTGCTGGCTTGTCGATTTGTTTTACGGCTTCGATTACTCGTTCCTGTGACGAAGCGGCGTTTGAGAGTTCCTGAGACATATTGCGCAATTAAATGTGGTTAAGTTAAGATGTTTTCAAGGCTTAGCGGTTTTCCTCCAGCTCTCGGATGAGCGCATGAAGCGCATTCAGCAAGCCTTCCTTAGCCGCAGGATCGGAGATTGCCTGCTTCAGAAGCTTATTGGTTTTCAGCTGTCTGATCATTTTCTGGTATTGCTCTTTCTTCATCGTCAGGTCTCCCAGGAAGGCGCTCTGAGCGGTTATGCCCTTGATCCCGAACTCCCCCAGATTGGCGAATTGAAGCGCTTCCTTTTTGGAAGCTCCTTCTTCGGTTTCAAAATCGATCTCGATCTTTGGCTTAAAGTGCTCGAATACCTGTTCGATAGTAGTCAATCCCTCGACGATCTCGGGTTTCACCGGAGTGTTGGCAGTCAGTTTTTCTGCAAGCAGCACGCGGTTTTGAGGAATGTCGGCAAAGGCCTCAAATGTTTCTGTCTCAGCGACGGTACCGCCAATGGTGTACTTTTCAACGGCCATGATAAATTTATTTAGATCAATAAAAGAATAACAAGACTAAAGGTTTATCGTAGGGAGGAAGAGCGGAATTACTATTGCGGCTATTGGTCGTGGGTCATTTCAAAAGTATAAACTTTGTACGAGTTTTCTCAGCTGCTCACAGAAATTTAACCATAAATACCACTTAGTGGTAGCCCTTCCGGATTATCTACCCAAATCCCATAGGAGCTGATCATCCGGGCCCACATCGAGTCTTACGACATCGCCGGGAACAATTTCTCCGCTGATCAGCTTTCGGGACAAAGGCCTTCTCAGCTGCGATCGGATTACGCCTCCTAACGGTCTTGCTCCATACTGCGGCGTATACCCCATTTGAGCCAAAAGATCCAACGCTTTTTCGGATATATCCAGCGTAACGCCCTGTTTGTCCATCGCAGCATACAACGGCTTCAGCTGTATCCTCAGAATAGTCCGCACCATCTCGCTGGTCATCGGGGCAAAAGGGATGATCTCCGTAAGTCTGCCCAAAAATTCTGGTCTGAAATGACGGGACATGATCTCCATCAGATCCGCACTTGCGGGAACCTTCCCGCTGTTGAATGAATCTACAACATGCTGGCTTCCAATATTGGAAGTAAAGATGATGACCGCATTGGAGAAGTCGCCTTCCTTACCCAGTTTATCATGGAGCTTACCTTCGTCCATGATCTGCAGAAAGATATCGAATACTGAAGCGTGCGCCTTTTCAATTTCGTCAAAGAGGACGACAGCGTATGGTTTCTGCCGGATCTTGTTGACAAGTAATCCTCCTTCCTGGTATCCTATATAACCCGGAGGCGCGCCATACAGCAGCGCTGCTGAATGTTCCTCCTTGAACTCCGACATATCGAACCGGATCAGAAATGACTCATCCTGAAACAAAAAATTTGCCAGTGCTTTCGTAAGTTCGGTTTTTCCTGTCCCCGTGGGGCCAAGAAAGAAGAAGGAGCCAATAGGCTGCCCTGGTTTACCCAGCCCCGACCGGGATTCGAGTATCGCTTCGGCGATGCTTTTGGCCGCATGATCCTGACCGATGACCCGTTGCTTGAGCATGCCCTCCATACCCAGTAGTCGTTCCTTTTCCTGCGTTTGTACTTTTCCGATAGGAATACCGGTCTTGTAAGAGACGATGGCGGCTACGTCCGCCTTGTCCAGTTCGGTATGTTTGTCGGCGGCGCCGGCTTCGAGGGCGTCGAGGGCGCGGCCGATATAATCTTTTAACTGCTCCGCGCTCGTCATCGCAGCGGGATCTTCTTCCGACTGGAAGCGTGCCCAAAGGATGGGGCTAAGTTTGTGACGCATCTGAAGGACCAGCCACTGCCAGTCTTCGACGGAGTGTTTATCATCTTCTTCCTGCCAGCGCAGGAACTCTTCCCTGAGCCGGGCAAGGTCCGACCCGGCCGTATCGTTGATCATACGCAGCGCAGCCATAGAGCGGTCGGTCAGATCGATCGCCGCGTCGGGAAGTCTGCGGTCTTTGATATATCGTTTGCTAAGGCGGATCGTTTCCTTTATCGTCTCCTCCGGTACGCGAATACCATGATGCTGCTCATAGCGGGGGAGTATCCCCTGTAACATCCTGAAACAGATAGTAGCATCCGGCTCCTCCACTTGCAGCACTTCAAACCGGCGGTTGAATGCTTCGTCGGGCTCTATGTACTTACGATATTCATCCATCGTAGTGGCGCCGATAAGCGTGATCTCTCCCCGGGCCAGTTCCGGTTTCAGCAGCGCGATCGCGCCGGCAGCCGATCCGTTCCGATCGATCAGGACATGGATCTCATCGATGAAGAGGATGGCCTTCTCAAATCGCCGGATCTCTGTAAGAATACTCTTCAAACGGTCTTCGACCTCACCTTTATAAGAAGCACCGGCGATTAGCGCGCCCGTGTCCAGTTCGAAGATCCTTGCTTCCAGCAAATGCTGCGGTACTTTCCCATCCAGGATGGCCTGCGCAAAGCCCTCTACCAGTGCGGACTTCCCGACACCCGGATCGCCGATGATCATCACATTGGGTTTGGACCGGCGGCAGAGGATCTCGGCCACCATCCGAACTTCTTTTTCACGTCCGATCACCGCATCGGCTTTCCCTTCACGAGCACGCAGGGATTTGTCGATACAATATTTTAGCAGCGCCTGAGCGGCGGGTTCACTTTTTCCGGCGCTATTGTCTTTTGCCGTTGCCGATCCGACAGTCTGTCGCATTTCGGCTGTCTCTGCCAGTGACTGCAGGATCTGTTCCCGCTTAAGCGGATAGCTTTTTAATTGATCATAGGAAAAGCCAACACCTGGTGTGCTGACTGCTGCCAGCAAATCGACGGGTTCGATCGAATCTTTCCCAAGCTTAAGCCGGACGTTATCCGCCTCATTCATTACTTCTTCTATCCCGCTGTCACCGCTGGGCGTTTCTTTTGGCGAGGACGATTTAGACACC
>JAATGQ010000070.1 GCA_015654595.1 Chitinophagales bacterium
AAAAAAGTCGTTTTCCAGCATGCCGGTAGGGCGGGTAAAAGCCCTTAGGCCGCTGGGACATTCCGGACAGCGAAGATTACAGGAAGTGGTCGGCTCAAAAGAAAGGCTAACAGGATACCCCCATTGAACGGCCTTCCTGGTCCATTTGCTGATATAAAAACTGGAAAGAACCTTCAGGCCGTTGAGAATACGGCGGCCTGTGAGTTTGGATAGGAGATTGACGGTATCGTTCCGGTTAAAATCGGGCATGGAAGTATAAAATATAAAAATACTAAATTATGTTTGTAGCGAGGTATGACGAATAAAACGAAGAAAAATACAGCCTGGAAAATCCTACTCTTGTCCATTTCTGTCGCGGTGGTCGTCATGCTCGCCTTTGTGGTTCGGGACTGGTGGCTCGAAAGAAGAGCACATTTTGTCCGTTATCCCGAGTTTGGGATCGATATTCCCGTTAATTATACTATACATGGCATCGATGTGTCAAAATACCAGGACATTATCGACTGGCCTTCTGTAAAGGACATGAAAGTCGGGAATGTACGGATGAGCTTTGTTTTTGTAAAGGCAACCGAGGCCTGGGTAACGAGGACCCCTATTTCCAGCGAAACTGGAAAAGGTCAAGGGATGCCGGCTTTGCCCGAGGCGCCTATCACTTCTTTCTGGCAACAAAGAATGGAAAGGCACAAGCCGAAAACTTCATCAATTCCGTCGAATTACAGCCGGGCGACCTGCCCCCGGTACTCGACATCGAGCAGACGTATGGTGTCTCCTCGGAGAAGCTTCGCGAACGGGCAAAAGACTTCCTCCAAACGGTCCAGGACTACTACCACGTCATGCCCATCATCTACACCAACGTCGACTTTTACAAGAACTATCTGAAGGACGACTTTGACGGCTATCCCCTCTGGGTAGCTCACTACCTGCAAAAAGAGCGGCCCAGCATCTACCGCGAATGGGCCTTCTGGCAGCACAGCGAGGCAGGCCGCGTAAACGGGATCGTGACCCGTGTGGATTTCGACGTGTTCAATGGAGATTCGGCCGACTTCCGAAAGCTGCTGATCAACTAGTACGCCGCTCGGGCCCGTCTCCTAGCTGGTATGATCCACCACGATCAGCCAGTGGCTGCCAAACTTGCGGAACAGCAGTGTATACGTCCCGCCGACATCACCGGCCTTTCTTTTTAAGAACCACTTCCCGATCACAAAGCAATATTCCGGGGACAAACGCGTGATCCTTATATCCGAAAAGGTAAGCGTACCCATCTTTTCCGGGCCGTTGTAGACCTTTTTATAGTTGTTCAACGCGGGCTGATAACCATAGACCGGGCCCTTCGAACCGATAAAAACAAGCGAATCGCTATTCCAATAGCCCTTCATAAACTCGTCGACGTCGCCGCGATTCCACGCAATGGCCTGGTCATTCATCGTCTTACGAATGGCTTTATCATAATCGGCCTGCGCAAAAGCGGCGCCGACAAGAAGCAGGAACAGGAAAGAAAGGAGAAGTTTTTTCATACCAGGAAATTACTTATTCCGTATTCATTTCCCATAGCATCTTCTCTAAATTTTTGATATGCTTGCCATAGAGCTTATGGATATACCAGACATTCACATGATAGAACGCGACAGTGAGGGGGATGATGAGGAGGAGCCACACCATGGGATTATGGTACAGCGCAAAGAACTGACCTGTATGGAAACCTTTGGAGGAATGCACCGCATTTAGCTTGTAGTCCAGTACCAGCCAGGTGAACAGGGCGGTCAGCGGCAGCATGGCCGTCCCGGCGATGAGATAGAACCGGACATACCTCTTCAGGATGGTGACCTGCCGGGCCAGGTTGGAGCGGACCTCGCAGCTGACGCAAAGCATGCTTTTCAGCAGTCTTTGTTTATAATAATAATACACGCCAAAGAATGCGCCCAGCAGGAAAAGCAGCAGTGCGATACCCCAGAACTGGCCATGGCTGCTAAGCAGCAGAAAAAGGATGGCGGGGACATAGGTGATGATCACGATAGCCAGCTCGCGGGTCAGGTTATATTGCATCCTGGCGACGGGGCCGCGGGACTTGCGTTGCAGCAGCGCCAGCATCTCCTCTTTTCTCGTCGGAGCGGGAGTATCCTGTGTCTGCCAGATATCTTTAAGACTATCCAATTCCATGCGCGGCCTCCTTTGTTAGTTTACGAAGTTTGTCTTTGACGCGGGCCATCTTTACCCGCAGGTTATTCTGCGAGATCCCAAGGATCTCTTCCATCTCCTGGTAAGGCTTGTCTTCCAGGTAAAGCATCGTCACCGCTTTTTCTATTTCTGTCAGCTGTTCGATTGCAGTATAAAGCTGCTTCAGCTGTTCTTCCTTCTCTCCCGAATACTGAATATCCTGCAACTGGGTGGGGAGGGATTCGGCCGGGAGGGGGTTGAGCCGGCGGTTCTGCTTTCTCAAGTCGGATATGGCGGTGTTCAGCGCGATCCGATATAGCCAGGTACTGAATTTAGATTCCGCCCGAAAAGAGGGGAAGGAGCGCCAGAGCTGAATGATGATCTCCTGGAACAGGTCCTGCTGGTCCTGCCTATTCGGGCAGTAAAGCCGACAAACCTTGTGCAGGATCCCCCGGTGTTGGTTGACCTGTCGGATAAACTCATCCTGTATGATCGGTTCCTGCAAGCGAACTGGTTTTAAACAATATTATGATTTGTCGCTGACGGGATGAAAATATTACATTCGCGGTATGAAGAAGATTTATCATCTTTCCACCTGTTCTACCTGTCAGCGTATTCTCCAGGAAACAGGCGCGGCCAGGAAGGGAGCTGTCCTACAGGATATCAAAACAGAAAAGATCACGCCTGCTCAGCTGGACGAAATGAAGGAAAAGGCCGGCAGCTATGAGGCATTGTTTAGCCGGAGGAGCCTGAAGTATAAGTCGATGGGTCTTAAGGACCAGACCTTGACCGAAAAGGACTACCGTCGGTTGATCCTCGAAGAATATACCTTTTTGAAGCGTCCGGTTGCGATCGTTGGAGATAGCATTTTTGTGGGAAGCGAGAAAAAGACGGTGGAAGGCTTGAAAGCTGCGCTTTAGGCGAGGGCCGACGTCTTTGGGCCGCCGGTCGAAAGTCGATGCGGGCCGGGAAACCCGATCTCCTAATTGACCGACAGTTTTCTTATTCCAAAAATTCCCTGCTGCTGGACGACCCGGACCTGCACAAGTCCTTTCATTCCTGCATAATCCCGCGCTGAGCTGTAAATATAGTTTTCGGGATGCTCCACGATACGATCCCTTACCGGGTTCTCGTGGATATGATTGATCTGATCGAGCAGGGTCTTTGGATAGGCACAATCGACACGCAGCGGGCTGCTGCAATTCTGCCAGAGATGGAATTTTTCCATGCGGCCGAAGCTGTTGGCGAATGCCTCAAAGCGTTCCATCATCCAATCCTTACGCATGTCTGCCTCGGTCTCCACCGCCTTCAGCACTACCGGGGTGGTGAACTTCTTAAAATCCCTTTCAAAATAGGCGGGCGCGGTCCCGTCCTTCGCCCGGACAACGAGATGAAGATGACTGCTCATCAGACACCAGGAGTAAATACTAAGGCCATGGGCTGCGACAAAAAAATTCAGCGCTTCGACGATTACCTGTTTGTAAGCTGGTCGGACAAATACATCGATCTTGTCGACAGTATTCAAGGTTAAAAGATAACAAGCATCCTGCGGCATGATCGGCTTTTCATTCGACGGCATATCAAATAATTTGGGTGACGAAACAAATAGCAAATAAACAGGTAAGGGGCGGGATGTAATTAAAGTTACAAAAATCCTGCACCTTAAGCTTAATGCTACCCGGGTTTATTTGATCAACCGTCGTTGGAAACGCCTGCCGGCACGGCCAGTTTAACTTTTTGTTGTGGATACGCGCTGCAATAGACATAGTGTTCCGGACTATCCACCCACTTTGCCTTCGTCAACTCGTCGATAGGGGTCGGGATAGGCTTCTCCTTCTTGAGCGCTTTTTCGATATCGACAGGCTGATTGCCGAACTGCCAGAAATGGTGTTCCGAATCGTGCTGATACCGGTTGGCAAAAAAATGGAAGAGTCGCATGAGCCACTCCTTGCGGCTCTCTTCCGGGTGTTCGGAAATGGCCCGCAGGATCTGCTTGGCGGAGTAACTTTTGAGGTCTCGAAGTACCTTTGGCAAGTTGGCCTTTCCCTGCTCGACGTCTGCGATCATGTACAGCTGGCTTGGCAGAATGGCATATTCGTATACCCGTAATCGTTTGTTATCTATACAGTAGTTAAGGTTCTCTACTAATAGATCACAGTATTCATAGCGGGTAAAGACATCGATCCCGCCTACTACGGTTAGGGTTACAAAATACAATCCCTTAGGCTGCATCTTGTAAAGTTCGGTCATGCGTAAAAGATACCAAACTTTTGTGAAAACCAATAATGACGGGCGGTTTGACTTGTAGTCAACAAGGTTTTTTTTCGCAGAGACCTTCCCAAACGCCTTTCTTTTTCCGTTGCACGGAATGCTTCCAAAAGGGGGATCGCATTAAGCAAGATGCCTGCAACAGCATTGCAGGCATCTGATCATTCCGTGTCCGGAGGAGAGGGCCGGAATATTTTATTGAATGATGCGCAGCTTTGCAAAGTTGAGCATGATCTTTTTCTCTCCGTTGTATTGGAACTTAACCGTCGCGATGGGGTTATGCTGTGATCCTTCCAGTGAAACGACCTCGCCAAACCCAAATTTCTGGTGTTCCACTTTCTGACCTATCTGCAGCGAAGAGGTATCGCTTGCAACAAAATCAGCGCTTGGGGTGTGCTCGATCGTCTTCATATAGGGCTTGGCCGGCGGAGCATAAGATGGCTTTGTCTCTTTCCTGGCAGGAGGCGGCCCGTATTTCTTCTCGGCCTGGGCGGCGCTGCTGGTGTTATAGCTTCCTCCGCCATGCATCCGGTCGTAGGCCGATCCGGAAGAACCGGCGAAACCCTGGTTACGGGGACCGCCGCCGGCAAAGCTGCGGTCAAGATAGTCGGATGGGATCTCGTCGATAAACCGGCTGGGTTCATTCTGAACCAGGTTGCCAAACCGGTAGCGTGTATTGGCATACGTGATCCAGAGCTTTTGCTTGGCCCGGGTGATCACTACATAAAAAAGGCGTCTTTCTTCTTCCAGCTCTTCCCGCGTGTTGATGGACATCGCGTTGGGGAAAAGGTTTTCTTCCAGGCCAACGGCAAATACGCAGGTAAATTCGAGCCCTTTTGCGGCGTGGATACTCATCAGCTTGACAGTATCGGCATTGGGATCCTTTTCATCGGCGTCTGTCAGCAGCGTAATCTGCTGCAGATAGTTGCCAAGCCCCTTGAGTTCGGGTTCCAGGACGCCGTCTTCGTCGGGTCTTTCGGTAAACTCCTTGATGGAGTTCAACAATTCCTGTACGTTCTCGTAGCGGGCGAGACCTTCGGTGGTCTTATCGTTAAAAAGTTCTTTTACAAGGTTGGTTTGCTTACCGACGTGGGCGGCCACATCATAAGCGTTGTTCTTCTCCAGCATGCTGGAAAAGCTCTGGATCATCACCACGAAGTTTTCGAGCGATTCGAGGGTGCCGGCTTTGAAACCGAACTCTCTGGCCCGTTGGATAACCTCCCAGAGCGAAATATTATTTTCGTTGGCGGCGAGGACGGCTCTGTCGATGGTGGTTTTACCGATGCCGCGGGCGGGATAATTGATGATCCGTTTCAGCGCCTCTTCGTCCTTTGGGTTTACGATTATGCGCAGATAGGCGACAAAGTCTTTAATTTCCTTACGGGAATAGAAGCTGGTGCCCCCAAACATGGTGTAAGGGATGGCCATCCGGCGGAGGCTTTCTTCAAAGGCGCGGCTTTGAGCGTTGGTCCGGTAGAGGATCGCAAAGTCGCGGTTGTTGTAATGATTCCGAAGGCGCTGTTCCTGTATGGTATCCGCGACAAATTTCCCTTCTTCGTTGTCCGTCATTGTCCGGACCAGGCGGATATTCTCTCCAGCCGTATTATCGGTCCAAAGATCCTTTTGGATCTGGCCCTTGTTATTCTTGATAACGTGGTTGGCCACGTTGAGGATGCTTTGCGTACTCCGGTAGTTCTGTTCCAGCTTCACTATCTTTACGTCGTCATAGTCCTTTTGGAACTGAAGGATGTTTTCGATCGTCGCACCGCGGAAGCTATAGATACTCTGTGCGTCATCACCCACGACACAGACGTTTTCGAAGGCTGCCCCCAGCAACTTTATGATCTCGTACTGGGCCGGGTTGGTATCCTGGTACTCATCGATCATAATATACCTGAACTTGTGCTGGAACTTGTGAAGGCTTTCCGGGAAGTTCTTCAGCAGTTCGTACATTTTGATCAGCAGATCGTCAAAGTCCATGGCGCCGTTCTTAAAACAACGGGCTGCATAAGCCGCATATATCTGCGCGATGGCCGGACGGTTGCCGCGTACGTCTTCCTGCTGGAGAGCGTAGTCGTTGGCGTATTCGGTTGGCCCGACAAGCGCGTTCTTTGCCGAGGATATCCGGTTGTAGACGGCGTTGGGCTTGTAGAGTTTGTCGTCGAGGTTCAGTTCGTTGATCACGGTCTTCAGCACGCTTTTGGCGTCGTCCGTGTCATAGATCGTAAAATTGCTGGAATAACCCAGGTTATGGGCTTCGCCGCGTAAAACCCTTGCGAATACGCTGTGGAAGGTCCCGATATACAGGTTCCGGGCCTGGCTGTTACCCAGGATCTTTTCCACACGCTCTTTCATTTCCTTTGCCGCCTTATTGGTAAAGGTCAGCGCCAGGATGTTCCAGGCTTCTACACCCTGGGCAAGCAAATGTGCAATACGGGTGGTCAGCACCTTCGTTTTACCGCTGCCGGCGCCCGCTACGATCATGATAGGGCCGTCCTTATGCAGGACAGCTTCCTTCTGCCGGTCATTCAATTCACTGATATAGTCTCGCATGTCGCGAAGGTACTTAAATCCCCCAAGTTTTGAACGGCGGAATTCCCTGGCGGCAGGTTTAGGACAGCAGGATTTTTTCTGTAGATTTACCCTATCTATGTTACCCGATGCGCTCCCTTATCATCTGAAAGTCAGCAGTCATTTCAAGCAGCAAAGCTCTATCTGGGCCTTTTTCGCTGCTGCCCGTACCCGCGAAGAGCAGCTCGCCGAATTCAGGACGGACCTGTTAAAAAATACCTATCAATTCCGGCGGGAATCCGACCCGGCCCTCTACGAAAGGATCGAGCGGGTAAAAGAAAAAATGGACCTTGGCGGACTGGACGTCATCGCCTACCAGGCCCAAAGCGGAAACGACACCCAGCTGAACGCCGGTATCGTCTATTTCCACCCGGAAGCTCATCTCGTTTTCAGCGGTCCCATCCTGGAGCGGCTGAATGAGACCGAATTGACGGCCGTGATCGCGCATGAACTCTCCCACGTTCGGTTTTATACCCTGATGGCGGGAGAACTGGAAATTGCCGACCGCATCATCACCGCCGTCGCCAACAACCACAACAGTCCCGACTGTTACTATGAAACAGCAAGGCTGTTCAAACTTTATATGGAGATCTTCTGCGACCGGGGCGCTTATGCCGTCCTGGGTGAAGCCGCTCCTGTAGTCAGCAGCCTGGTAAAGATCGCCACTGGCCTACCCGGGGTAAATGTGGAAAGCTATGAGCAGCAGGCAGAAGACATTTTTTCGGCAGAGCCCGGCGCCCAGTCGGAAGGCCCTACCCATCCCGAGAATTTTATCCGGACCAGGGCCTTGCGTCTCTGGCGTGAAGACGCGGCAACAGCCGACGAAAAGATTGCCCGGATGATCGAAGGGAGACCCGACCTCGACCACCTGGATCTGTTCTTCCAACGCGAACTGAACGACCTGACGAAATTGTTTCTACAGGGATACCTGAAACCTGCCTGGTTTCGGACGACACTTGTAACAGGACTCGCGCGGCAATATTTTGCCAATCTGCAGTTAAAGGAAGAGGAAGAGATGGAAGACGGCCTTTCGGACGCCAATAAAGACCGCCTCGTCTCGGTCATCGGCGCAGCCCACCCCAGCATCAGGGAATATTTTTCTTATGTCCTGCTGGACTTCGTCCTCGCCGACCCGGAGCTGGAGGACATGCCCGCCAGCCGGGCGCTGGAGTTTGCCTCCGAAATGCAGCTGACCGCGACCTATGAACCCATTTATCGAAAAGAACTAGAGCATAGCAAACGGCATTAATCCGCATCCCCCTTATGAAAAACCAAGATATGGAGACGACCAGCATTCCTTTCGCCGACTTTCTCGAGTCGGCCTTTGACAAAGGCGATTATTCAACCGATGACGTCATTGCCTTTGTATTACCTCTTTTCAGAGAGGTGCTCCGCTGCCATGAAAACGGACTGGTGAGCCCCTTTGAAAAAGACAGCGCGCTTTATGTCTCGGAAGGAAGACCGCATATCGACGAAACGCTCGCGCATCCCGCATCCGACGCACTCTACCGGGTACAGGCTCTGTACCCGAAAGCGCACAACAAGAATTTCGAAGTCGTCGAAAAGGTAGAGATCAACGCCAATGAGACGAATACGTATACGACAAGCCTCCTTGTTCATCTTGACCCAAGGTCGCCGCTGCAGCACCCGGCCTATCTTCCCGGATACCGCTGCTTTGAACTGCTGCTAAACCATCACGACCCGCAGACGGATATCTTTTGCCTCGGCCTTATCACGGGCAGCATCGCGATGGGACTAAACCTCTATCATCCCGGCGACCTGGAACGCTTTGCCCGGACCCGGAGCAATCCTTCCCATTACAACCCGCGCATCCATCCCACGATCGGGCAGCTGATCGCGGAGATGACAGAACTGGACCGTCGAACACGCAGCCAGGACCTTTACGAGCTGATCCTCCGTATGGAGCATTACCGGGATTACGATCCGGAAAAACAGGCGGACCTTAGCCAGGCTGCCGGCTGGATACACAAAGAAGTAAAGGAAAGGGAAACCTTTATCCTCAATAAACTGCGCAATCGCCTCTTCGACACGAGCCGCAGGAACCGGCTGCTCTATTACAAGCCGAACATGCGCTTTGTCAACCTTACGGTCAGCAGCGTCCCGATGGTGCTCCACTATCAAAGCATTCGGCCTGAGCTGCTTTTTACATGGAACAAGGACCTGGGAGAAAAGATAACGGGGATGAAGGAGATCCTGCTCAACAAATACCTTCGCTTCGAAGACCATGCTTATCTCCCCTCCTCGCTTGACCGCGTACGCGTGGAGTCGCAGCGCGATATACAGGAATATGGCTTTAGCCAGCTGAAGCTGGTCATCGCGTTTCTCAACTGGCATAATTTAAAGGAAGCCCCGACCGAACGCATACAGAGCCCTTTGCTGCTGCTCCCGGTGTCTCTTAAGAAAAACCGGCGGCTGAAAGAAGATCACTACATCCTCAAAGTCGAAGACAACCTGGCCGAGGTCAACCCGGTACTCGCCGGACAGCTCAAAGAACTCTATGGCATCCGGCTTCCCGACTTTATCGACCTGGACGACATGAGCCCCGAACAATTCTATCAATTGGTCAGGGCCCAGATAGAAGAAGCAAACCAGGGTGTCGTCCTCCGGTATATCGACAAACCGCGTATCCGTCTTATCCATAGCGAAGCGCGGCAGACTGTCAGCAACTATCAGAAGCGGCTTCGAAAGCTGTCGCGCGGCGATCAGAATTATCTTTCCATCCCCTACAGCTATAACCAGGAAGACTATCGCCCGCTGGGTCTGGAGTTGTACCGGCAGCGGATCGAACCAAAGACCAGTTTCCTCGAATTCCTTATAGACCCGGATATAAAACTGACTCCGCTGCGGTTTAGCGCGGACGAGCCCGCCGGCCAGCCTGGAGGAGCGGGCGCAGGAGCCTCAGACTCGGCCGGCAGATCCGATGCTCGCGGGGGCCGTGACGTTAGCGGCCCTGTCGAGCACAACACCCAGGGCGGCGCCTCAACCGGATTGCCCGACGGGTCCGGCGCCCGCGAGGGCCGGGACGTGAGCGGGCCTGCCGAGCCGACGGGCGCGGGTGCTGGCTCTTCCACCGGAAGCCCTCGCGATCCACAGCCGGCCGGCGCGGGTGCTGGCAACGCCAACGGCCCTGCTTATGGCGCACCTGGCGAGCGCGATACCCCGCGCCAACGCGAGCTCTACACCCTGGCAGAAAGCGAGAACAACCAATATGCCTGGGATTTCGACGTCTGCCATATGGTGCTGGGCAACTTCAACTATAAAAAGATGAGCCTGGTCCGTGACTACAATATGGTCATCGACCAGCAGATGCAGCACCATGTCTTCGACGCGCTGTTCAGCAACGAGCCCCGGACCTTTCCCGAACATCCGTTCGACGGCAACCGGCCCGACGACTGGTATCACGTGATCACGGCCGACCCGACCCAGACAAAGGCCATCCTTCAAAGCAGGGCCGGCTATAGCTATATCATCCAGGGGCCGCCAGGTACGGGCAAAAGCCAGACCATCACCAACCTTATCGCCGACTTCCTCGCCAGGGGCAAGAACATCCTCTTTGTCTGCGAGAAAAGAGCGGCCCTCGACGTCGTCTACTACCGGCTCAAACAGGTGGGACTGGAAGAGCTTTGCTGCTATATCCACGACAGCCAGAGCGACAAACGGGAGTTTATAAAGAATCTGAAAGCCACCTACGAAGACTTTACACAAAACAAGCTGGATCTGAACCAGCTGAAAATGCAAAGGGACGAGCTGCTGCGGCAGATCAACGACCAGCTGGACATCCTTCGCGGCTTCCACCAGACCAGTACAGCCGAGGCAAAGGGAACAGGCATGGAAGTCCGCCAGCTGATAGAAGAACTGATCCGGCTTCGTGAGCAGCTGCCAGTGCTTACGCCGGCGCAGGAAGAGTCGCTCCCCTCTTATAAGGAATGGAAGGCCTCCGAAACGGTCCTCAACGAAATCGAGTTGATGCTCGACGAGACAGGCGCAGCCGAAGTCTTCTCCGGTCATCCCTTTAGCCATCTGCAGGACAACATCGTGTTTGCCGACGCGCCTCACCAGGCTTTAAGCAAGGCGATTCGCGAAGCCTTGACGGGTCTGGACGAAGTAGAATCCCTGCTGCGCGGCAGCCCGCTGGACCCTAGCCTCCTGAGTGAACCCGAGCGGCTGAAGAATCTCATCCAATACGCCGTCCTCCTCTATCCATTGGCGGCAGCGGGTCATTTATCCCTGGCCGATCCCGATGGACAGGAGGCGAAGCAGCTGGATATACAGCTGGCCGCCTATCGGCAACAACAGGAGCGCCACCAGCAGACCATACAGCAAAACAGCCACTGGCGGGATAAGATCCCCGCACAGGATATCGACGCGGCGCTGGCGATAGCCGTAAAAAGCGAAGGTTCTTTCTTCAGCTTCCTCAACGGCTCCTGGCGGTCTTTGAAAAAACAGCTGCAGCAGCGCTACGATCTTTCGCAGCATGCCGTCAAGCCAGGCTGGGTACAGGTCTTACAACAACTCAAGTCCGAATACGAGGCCGCAGAGCAGGTCGCGGCTGCTCGGCGGCAGCTGCAGGATGTCTGGCGGCTGGAAAACATCGATACGGCAAGACATGGTATCGACCTGTTACACGCTAAGAAGGGCAATCCCGAGTTGGCTTACCTGCTGCACCACCGGGACGGCACGTCGCTGGTGTTGATGCTGCAGGCCCTGCACCAGCCTTTCCTGAGACTGGAAGGGTCGATCACAAAGTGTCTGCAGGAGATGCCGTCCGGCAGTCTGTCAGAGATCCGTGATCTGCTGACCAACCTGCAGTTGAATGAAGAGAGCTTTGGGGATTGGCTGCCCGTTCTGAGGACGTTGGCAAGGCTTCCCGAGACGGTTAAAAAAGCGATGCGGACCTTACCGCTCCATGCCAGAGAAATCGAAGCCGCCATTGCGCGTGCTGCCCTGCAGGAGATCTATCAATCCAACCGGAGTTTTGCCGCCACGGACAGGGTGATGCTTGACAAGGCGGTTAGCTTTTTGGGGAGTGCGTATAAAGAATTACAGACACTGAATGCGGGAGTCATCAGGGCTTTTTCCCGTCAGCGTTTTTTGGGACAGTTAGAGCTTGCCGCACGGCCAGCGGCTCAGCTTACCGAAGAACAGAAGAAGTTCAAGAAGGTGTACAACGAGGGGCGGAAGATCCTCGAGAATGAGTTTGGGAAGAGCATGCGGTACAAGAGTATCCGCGAACTTTCGGCAAAGGAGAGCGGGGTCGTCTTAAAGGATATAAAGCCTGTCTGGCTCATGAGCCCTTATAGTGTGAGCGACAGCCTTCCGATGGACTATGACAATTTCGACGTCGTTATCTATGACGAGGCTAGCCAGATCACGCTCGAAGAAGGCGTGCCCGCGCTGTATCGTTCGCGTCAGACCATCATCGTCGGCGATGAAAAGCAGATGCCGCCCACCGATTTCTTCAGCACACGCACCGAAGACCCGGACGATCTCGACAAGACCCTGAGCAGGGAGGAGGACGAGTGGTTGAGCGATGATGCCGACAGCCTGCTGGCACAGGGCGCGCGGAAGCTGGGAAGTACGCTGCTTTGCTGGCACTATCGCAGCCACTACGAGACCCTGATCAGCTATAGCAACCATGCTTTTTACGAGGGAGATCTGCTGACGATCCCCGACAAGACGATCCATCACCACGAGAAGGCGCCGATCTCCATTACCCGGCCGCAGGAGGCCGAGACCAATGCGGGTACCTTATTTGACAGAAGTATCAGCTATCACTTGTTGACCAATAGCGTTTATGACCGGAGGAGCAACCCCGGTGAGGCAAGCTATATCGCCTACCTGGTGCGGGAGCTTTTCCGGCGCGGCGCAAAGGAAAGTATAGGTATCGTTGCTTTTAGCCAGGAGCAGCAGCATGCGATCGAGACCGCTTTGAATACGCTGGCCGGTACCGATGCCCTCTTCAGTGCACAGCTGGAAGAAGCCTACAACCGGCACGAGAATGACCAGTTTGTGGGCCTGATCATAAAGAACTTAGAGAATATACAGGGCGACGAGCGGGATATCATCATCATGAGCGTATGCTATGGCCGTGACAGCAAGGGTAAGATGCTGATGAACTTTGGGCCTGTCAACAAAAAAGGCGGGGAGAAGCGACTAAACGTGCTCTTCAGTCGTGCAAAGCAGCACATGGCTGTCGTCAGCAGTATCCGCTACGATCAGATCACGAATGAATACAACGAGGGGGCGAACTATCTGCGGCGGTTCCTGCAGTATGCCGAGTTGATCAGTCAGGGGCGGATGGAGCATGCGCGGGCTATCCTGGATGGGTTGGCGCCTGTCAAGGCAGAGACCTATGCCGGGGTGAGGCCAACGATTGTCCGGTCGCAGTTGAAGGAGCAGTTGACCGCATTGGGTTATGAAGTGGCCGAGCAGGTAGGGCAGTCCGGCTTCAAGTGTTCGCTGGCCGTGAAGCGTAATGCGGATGACGAGGCCTGGTCGCTGGCTATCCTGATCGACGACGATCAGCACTATCGGAATAAGAACCTGATCGAACAATATTTTCAGCGGCCGGCGATCCTGCGTTCCTTTGGCTGGAAGATACTGGCGGTTTATTCAAAGGACTGGCTGCATCAGCCACAGCGGGTAATGGAGCAGGTGATAAAGGCGCTGCAGGAAGAGCCCGCGCAGGAACCAGGCGGTTCGACCAGCGGAAGTGCGCTCGGCGGTGGTGGTGCGGCGGGCGGGGGCGGCTTGACCGGCGGTGGTGCGGCGGGTGGTGGTGCGGGCGATGGTGGGTTGACCGGCAGCTTAGCCGGCGGCGGTTCGGGCGGCGGCGGTTCGACCAGTGGTTCGGGCGGGGGTGGCTTGACCGGCAGCTTAGCTGGCGGCGGTTCAGCCAAGGGCTCAGGCTCGGCAGACGGCGCAGCCGCGGGTGTTCCGGACCCTGACTCCAACGGCAAGTCCGACTTTACCGATCGCAAAACCGGTCCTTTAGCGGGCATTTCTCTCAAGGGCATGCCTGTCACCGCGATGAAAGCCGGGGGCGAGGCGCGGAACGCACAGGATCATCTCGTTTTTAAACGTTGGGCCGGGAAAGAGGGCGGCGTAGAAAAATTCTGGGAGTCTGCTGTCGACGGGAACAAGCTGATCATTCGCTGGGGGAAGACGGGGACCCGGGGCCAGACACAGCTAAAGACATTGCCGGATGAGGCGTCAGCGCAGAAGGAAAGAGAAAGACAGGAAAAAGAGCAGGAAGCAAAGGGTTACCGGCCCGTTTAAGCCGGTAACCGTTATCGAGTAAGATCAGGAGCCGCGTTGAGAACCGCCGGTAAGACGAGTATTCTTTACAGCACCTTTGCTGGTCTTGCCGCCTTTACTGCCGGCGGGGAATCCTGGAATATTGCTCTTGGATGCAGCGGGCTGCTTGCCATCCTTTTTTTTGTTCTTATTGTTGGGAATGAGCGCCATATATTTGGGTTTTTCGATTTAACGATAAAGATAGGCAATAAAATATATGGGAAGAGAACTTTACATCGACATTAGCTCGGAAAACAGCGGCGGAAGCCTCTATCGGATCACGGAAGAGACAGGGATCGTCTCCTTTCTTTATGAGCACAGCACTTATGATGACCAGCGGGACGAGGTAAAGGCTTTCAAGACGGTCTATCCCGACTTTGCCGCCTTCTGGAAAAAGCTGACGACAGATCCCGAGTGGTATTACCAGCATCCGCTGTTTGTGCATCCCGAGCAGCGCGATTTTATCCGCAGGCAGTTGGATAGAGTCAACTGGTCCGTCCATCCCGATCGCAAATGGCAGGAGAGCCATCAGCGGCAATGGAAGAAGGTGCTGACCGATCCCGGTAATTATTATCAGGGATAAGGGGACGCCCCGCTCAACACAGCCGGCTGACTCATCCGCCTGCGCCGGCCATCCGCACGCCGCCCCGCCGTCGCCAGCCGCGCGCGAACTGTTCACGACTTGTTAATTAGCATTTTAGCTCGCTGCATATTCCGCTGCCCATTTATCTTTACCCGACTTAAAGTCTTCACTATGCGTAGAATAAACGTTATTGCCATTGTACTGCTTTGCGTTCTGACGACAGTCGGAGCGGTCGCACAAAAGAAAGAATATATCCACCCCAACACCTCGAAAAAAGGTTGGAAGCCCCTGTTCGATTCTACGCTTTCCAATGCGACCTACCCCGCCGGCGTCTGGTCCGTCACCGATGGTGTGCTGACGGCAACAAAGGATGAGTCGATCTGGAGTCAGAAAGAGTATGACAATTTTATTCTCGACCTCGACTTTAAAAATGCCGATGGGACGAATAGCGGGGTCATCGTACATGCCAGCGATACCAAGGATTGGATTCCACATTCCGTAGAGATCCAGATCTGTGATGATTATTCAAAAGAGTGGTCGAAGGCCGATCCCGATTGGCAATGCGCATCTATCTTCGGACACCAGCCAGCCGCAAACAAGAGCCTCAAGCGGCCAGGAGAATGGAACCACTATACCATTACCTGCAAGGACCGGATGATCTGGGTAGTCCTGAACGGTACGCTGGTCAATACCTGCGATATGAGTAAGTTTACTTCCGCAAAGCAGAATCCCGATGGAACCGTTCCCCCGGGATGGCTGAGCAATCCGATGGCAACGCTGCCTTTACACGGGCATATCGGGCTGCAGGGTCAGCACGCCGGCGCCCCCATCTACTTTAAGAATGTCAAGATAAAGGAGATCTAGTCGCAACGTCCCCCGATATCGGCGCGAACCGGTGGATGCAAGCCCCCAGGAGCGTAAAGGCCGTCAGTGTCAGCATGTGGCGCGAGTGGCGATCCGGGTCTTCGGGCGGGAGCGGGAGGCCGGGCGTTTGGGTCTTCGGGCGTGACCGCGGGCCGGGCGTTTGGGTCTTCGGGCGTGACCGCGGGCAGGGCGTTTGGGTCTTCGGGCGTGACCGCGGGCAGGGCGTCACGCCTTTAATGGCGCGTTTGTCGCGGGCTTCCGCATCCATCGGGAAAGCTCCGAGTTATCCTCGGCCAGCAGGACGAGTACGCCCATTTGCAGCCGGAAGTGCGTTGCATTTTTTAAGCTTTTTATAAACGCGGGTTCATTATAACCCGGGCAGGCCATCCTGGTGGTAAGGATCTTTTCTCCAAAGGAAAGGCTGCTGTCTTTCCCCGAGAAAAAGAAGGACCCGTGCATTGTATTACAGCCTGTAAACCCGCTGAACCTCGACCTGGCCGTATCAAACACCAGCGTCG
Organism: Chitinophagales bacterium; assembly: GCA_015654595.1. GTDB lineage: Bacteria > Bacteroidota > Bacteroidia > Chitinophagales > Chitinophagaceae > Puia. The sequence continues at coordinate 16,276 of JAATGQ010000070.1, forward strand.
GCGTGCGGCCCGCCGCAGTATCGGAAGCCAGGACCGGTTGGAGATACCAGGAACCGGCCAGCGTAGTGGTGTCTTTCTCCTTCTTTAGCACCGCTGTCGCGGGGATAGTATCTTTTCCTGGCTCAGGCCAATTGGCCGTAGGAGACTGGCAGGCTACAAGAGAAACCAGGTAGATAAAAATGAGGGATTTCATAACGGCAAATTTTTGGTGAAGCAATCCCCATAGGTTGCATTGAGTGTTGTTCGAAAATTATGCCAGCAATTCGGCGGTGAAGACCGCTTCCGAGGGCAAAGTCATTATCTATCAAATCCAATCCGGTGAACCTGAAATTCAGGTCACTTTTGAAAATGAAACATTATGGCTCTCGCAACGTGCTATGGCGGAGCTTTTTGACAAGGACACCGATACGATCGGACTTCATATCAAGAATATTTATGTCAAAGGGGAATTGAATGAAACTGTTCAGCCCTTTTTTCTAAATTTATTAGTTATATCTAATAAATAGCAACGGATTCTATATCTTATTAGTTATTCTTCAAATATTGCTAAGCATCTAAGTCACAGCGGCAACAAGTTCCTACCCAGCTTGTTATCGAATACAGTCTGGCACTCACGCAAGCTTATTTCATTCATAAGGTGCCGCGTATTGATATTCAAGGCTTGAAAATTTTTGAGATCGGAGAAAAATATTAATTCGAGGATTTAAGAATTCGTAATGCCATTCGAGGAATTAATTCGCTGACGGAGATCCAAAAATGGATGGAGAACCTGGTCTACATGCAGTTGCTCAGGGAAGGCTTCAAGGTTTATGTAGGTAAAACAGATCAACTGGAGATTGATTTCGTTGGCCAGCGCCTCCAGGAACGGATTTATGTGCAGGTTTGCTTCAGAATGGAAGGAGAAAGTGCCCGACAACGTGAAGTCGCTAGCTTGCAGAAAACAGGTGACAATTTTCCAAAAGTATATTGTGACCCTGGATGAATATGCACTGGGAATTACTTCAGCGGGAATCGCCGTGGTGCATTTGAGAGAGTTCCTACTTAGATATTTATAAACTCTTAAGAGACTGGACTTAATGGGGGAGGGATGTAAATTACCCTCCCACACCAGTTCCTTTTCCTTATTGCGCTTTATAAAGCTATTTGGGAAAAAGGAGCGCGGAATGAGATTGGTACTCTGCCTGCGCAGAAAGCGCTGCCGTCCCCGCCGGCAGATCCCATAGAAATCTTATCTTACATCTATGCTTCAGGACAACCTTCTACTGATCATATCCTTGCTATTCGCGACTTCCATGTTGGCGATACTGAGCGACAAGCTCCGTATCTCCTATCCTATCTTCCTGGTCATGGCCGGATTGGGCATCAGCCTTATTCCAGGTATCCCCAATATTACGCTTCAGCCCGATATCGTATTTATCGTCTTTTTGCCCCCGCTGCTCTATGCTGCCGCCTGGAATACTTCCTGGCATGACTTCTGGCGGATGCGCCGCCCGATCGGCATGCTGGCGATGGGGCTGGTCATCTTTACGGCTGTGGCTGTTGCCTTTGTATCGCACTGGATGATCCCCGATTTCTCCCTGGCGCTGGGCTTCCTGCTGGGCGGCGTCGTATCTCCGACCGATGCGGTGGCGGCAACCGGCATCGTCCAGAATGCCAATCTGCCAAAGCGCGTCGTTACCGTGCTGGAAGGCGAGAGCCTGGTCAACGATGCGTCGGGTCTGGTGGTTTACCGCGTCGCGATGGCAGCGCTGCTGACCGGTCAATTCATTTTATGGAAGGCCGCCGCCAATTTTTTTGTTGTCGCTTTCATGGGTATTATCGTCGGTTTGGCGATAGCCCTCATCGTCTATGCGATCCATCGCTGGCTTCCAACTACGGCCGCCATCGACACTTCGATCACGCTGGTCTCGCCCTATCTGATGTATATTGCCGCGGAGCATTTTCACTTCTCGGGCGTGTTGTCTGTCGTTACCGGCGGACTCTTTCTCAGTTATCATTCCAGCAAGATCCTCAGCTATAGTTCGCGGCTGCAGTCGATCAGCGTTTGGAATATCCTGACCTTTCTGCTCAACGGCGTTGTGTTTATCCTGATCGGTTTGCAGCTGCCGCATATTGCCGACACATTGGGCGAGTATTCTCTGAAAGAAGGCATCTACTATGGCCTTATCATCAGTGTTGTCGCGGTGGTTGTCCGGATCCTCTGGGTCTATCCCGGCGCCTATCTGCCAAGGATGTGCAGCGCAAAAATAAGAAGACGGGAACCTAACCCCGGCGTCAAAACGATCTTTATCATCGGCTGGAGCGGGATGCGCGGCGTTGTGTCGCTTGCTTCGGCACTGGCCATTCCGATCTCGCTGGTCGACGGCGTGGCGTTTCCCCAGCGGAATATAATTCTGTTCATCACCTTTGTCGTTATCCTGTTCACACTCGTGCTGCAAGGGCTTAGCCTGCCCTTCCTCATCCGCTGGCTGAAGATCCCGCAGATGGACAGCGAAGAAGATCAAAAGCTGGGTATCCGTCTGCGGCTGGCCCATGCCGTGCTGGATTATATCAATGGACAGTATGAAGAAGAGGCTGCTACAATCGATGCGTTCTCGAGACTGAAGGACCGGTACGAACGGATGGCTGCTATTGCGGGAAAAAGACTCGAGAATAAAGAAGATGGGGCGGGTTCCTTTCTGCCTCGCTACCGACAGCTGCTGCTCGAACTGGTGGGCGTGCAGCGCGAAGAGCTGACAAAGATGCGACAACAGAACAGCTATTCCGACGAGCTGCTGCGCAAGCGCGAATACGAGCTCGATCTCGAGGAGGCACGGTTCCGGCGGTAGGCGGCCGAACGCCATGGTCACGGAAATCAGATCCGGCACGGGATCGGAGACGCGGAGAACGGGGGAGGATCGGCGAATGCCGGGGCTCAGGAGGGGGACGGGTGACGCGGAGAACCGAGGGAAGATTGGCGCATGTCGGGGCTTGGGAGGGGGATCGGTGACGCGGAGAACGGGGGAGGATCGGCGAATGCCGGAGCTCAGGAGGGGGACGGGTGACGCGGAGAACCGGGGGAGGATTGGCGCATGCCGGGGCTCAGGAGGGGGATCGGGGGATCGGTGACGGATGTCCGGCGTGGAGTATACGGGATCGGCGGTGACCAGCGGCGGCCTGCAAAACCGCGGGCGCTAACTCCTCGTATACTGCAAGATCACCCGAAACAAATCATCCGGACTAAAGGGCTTAACTACCACATCGGTCAGCCCTGCAGCAAATGCATCGCTCTCCACTTCTTTTGGCGTGCTTGCGGTCAGTGCGATGATCGGCAGGGTCTCCCCTCTTTTCCGGAGCAGGGCAGTCGCCTCGTATCCATCCATGACCGGCATGTGCAGGTCCATCAGCACGATGCGATGACGGGCCGGGTCGAGCTTTTCTATTGCTTCCATTCCATTGACCGCGACGTCTACGATCGCGCCGTTGTTTTCCAGCATCGTCTGTGCAACCAGCACGTTCAGCGGATTGTCTTCTACCAGCAGCACGCCGATGCCATTCAGCAGCGGCTCTTCATCAGCGCCAACGGAGAGGTCTCCATCCGGCATAGCCCCGTCTTCTGCGAAAGCAAAAGTCTGCGTAAAATAAAAACGCGAACCTTCGCCGGGCGTACTCGACAGGTGAAGGCGAACGCCTTGCAGTTCGAGGATCTTCCTGGTGATGGCGAGTCCAAGACCTGTACCGCCATAGCTGCGGGAGGTGGAGGAGTCGGCCTGGGTAAAGCGGTCAAAAATGAGTTCCTGTTTTTCGGGCGCGATGCCGATACCCGTGTCCTGTACGCTGACCGTCACGGTGACCGATCCGGCATCAATGGCTTCTACGCCGACAGAGACCTTCACCCATCCATCCTTTGTAAACTTGAGCGCATTGTGGACAAGGTTATTGATCACCTGGCTGGTCCGGGTCGGGTCCCCGAGAACCTTGCGGTCGAGTCTCGAATCGATGTCCGTCAGCAGCCGGATGCTTTTCTCCTGGGCCGTGTTCTTCAGGCCGGCGATGATGTTTCGGGCGATGGCCGGCAGGTCCATGGGGATACTTTCAAATCCGATCTTGCCCTCTTCGATCTTGTTGTAGTCGAGAATATTGTTGACGATCGAAAGCAGGTTATTGGCGGAGAACAACAGTACGTCGAGGTCTTCTTTCTGATCGGGGCGAGGTTCGTTGTGGAGCATCAGATGCGTCATTCCGATGACCGCGTTCAGCGGAGTCCGGATCTCATGAGACATCGTGGACAGAAATTCCGACTTTGCCTTAAGACCTTGCTGGGCCTGCAGGGCGGCCCGGCGGAAGGTATGAGCAAAGCGATGCGAAAGCGCCAGCGACTGAAAGAAGAAAAAGGCGATATAGCAGAAAAGCAGCGTTATGCGCATTTCCGAGAAGAAGCCAAAATAATGCAGGTTCATGATCAGCCCGATGAACAGCATCACGCAAGTGCTGAGCAGCGCAAACAACGATCCGCTCCGCCGGGCCCTTGCCGCACACAGGTAGACATACATGGTATAGGCGATGGTAAAGAACATGACGCCAAGGAAGGGGACCAGGACTTTGGTAAAAATGAGGGTAGGCGTAAAAAGGATTACTGCTGAATAAAGCAGGCAAACGACGATAAATGCCCTGGTGATCACCAGATGACCATCCTGCGGATAGAGTTTGCTGGTATAGATATTGAAAAATGCAATGGCCAGTGTAAGGCTGAGGTATTCGAGCCGGATGGTGAAGAACCAGCTATAGAAAGGAAAAATGGCGTGAAAAGAATAATGGTCGGTGCCTACCATCCGGTAGCTGAACACCATGCAGAACAATGCAAAATAGAGGATGGTCTTATCGTGCCGGCTGAAGATGAACAGGGCAAGGAAGAAAAGGCCGCCCATAAACATACAGCCGCCGAGCATGAAGTCGTAGGCGATTTCCCGGTTCTTTTTCAGAAAGAGCTGGTCTTTGTCGCCGATGAGGATGGATTTGAAGACGCCGCCTCTGGCATGCCAGTAATTGGCTACCTGTTGAACGAGGACCAGCGTATCGGATTGTCCCGCAGGGGGAGCGACGTACCGGGTCGTCCAGAAGGGTTCACTTTGTTCTTTGGTGGAGGCGGGTATACCCTCCTGGGCCTGGAGGACCCCATTGATGTAGAAGCGGAACGAGCAATAATTATCCGGCACTTCAAACCCGATGCGGGGCCGCTTATGGGGCAGCAAGACCGTAAGCCGATAAGTGCCACAGCCTATAGACGGCAGTTTGTGGCCATGAAGGGTGATATTGTTCCAGAGAGTGGGGTAAGGAACATATTCAAAGGCGGCGCCGGATAAACTATCGGGGGAGAGCAGCCGGTTGGGAACAAAGGCCCATTGGCCGTCGAGGGCGAGAGGGCGGGAAAACAAATCCGTATTGCGCAGATCGATCAGTCCCTGCCGGGCAGCGGGAGGGGGATTCTCTCCGCGGGCAAAGCAGGTGAAGCAGAAGGTTAACCAGAGTAGGAAGAGCGCAAATTTTTGCGACATACCGCTAAGTAACGAAAAAGGGACTCGCTTTAGTCAGCAAGTCCCTTTTTATTATTTAACTAAGGTAAACTACTTATTTTTTCTCCAGCAGCTTGAAGAACTGATCCAGCTGAGGCAGAATTACGATACGAGTGCGGCGGTTAGCAGCGCGGCCTTCTTCTGTACTATTGTCGGTGACAGGAACGTATTCGCCACGACCAGCGGCTGTGATGTGCGCAGGGTCAAGGCCGTATTCCTTCTGAAGAATGCGAACGACTGAAGTAGCACGCTTAACAGACAGATCCCAGTTGTCTTTCAGGTCGCCGGGGTGGTTGAAAGGCTTGTTGTCGGTATGACCTTCAACCATGAACTCGATGTCAGGCTGAGCCTTCAGCACCTGAGCGACCTTTCCGAGGACGGCCTTAGCATCAGGAGATACGACGTACTTGCCGCTCTTGAACAGCAGCTTGTCAGAAATGTCGATGTAAACAACACCCTTGTCAACCTTGATGTTGATGTCCTTGTCATCCATGTTGCCGATAGCGCCTTTCAGGTTCTGAACCAGGGCCATGTTGACGGAATCCTTGTGAGCGAGTTCTGCCTGAAGATTCTGGATATAGGCATCTTTACTGCCGATATTGTCCAAAGATTTTTTGATGCTTTCTGCCTGAGAGTTCGAAATGACAGAAAGATCCTGCAGTTGTTTAAGGGTAGCGTCATGATTTTGCTTCAGGAAATCGATCTGCTTGTTGAGGGCGTCAATCTGGTTTTGCAGCGCTGTTTTCTGGCTAGCATCCTGAGCGGTCAGGTCGTTACAATTCTTGAGATCGCCAGCCAGCTTGCTGTTTGCAGCGGTCAAAGAGTCGATCTTAGCTTCGGCAGCTTTGTACTTTTTTTGACTGACACAGGAAAATAGGACAACAGGAAGTGCAGCGAAAAGCAATGTTTGTTTAAGCTTCATAGTAATTATCATTTTTTTAATAAATACTTATTCCTCTTCACGTACTGCGAGTGAACTTCGAAGAATAATTTGTCAAATATATATCAACAAAACAAAAAAGCTAAGATTGTTGAGGATTAAAATAAGGCTAATTTGATGCCAAATTCACGGTTAATGAGGTATTTATGCGGGTATACCTATATCTCAATCCCGTGGAACATGCGTGAACATTGGGCTTAACGCCGTTCATAAGTAATTTTTGAAACCGTCATCGCAATAGGACGGTTTGCTGTCCTGAGTTTGGTCTAATCAGTTAAAAATATGTAAATGTATCCCCAGTTAAAGATCGTCCTCGGGGAGCCCAAAAAAGTTAGCGCGGAAATACTAAAAAAATTAGTGTGTATAAAATAATTCTCCTACCTTTGATGAATCAATAATTTTGGAAGAACTAAAAAACTACGATTATGTCAAATGCAGAAAAACTGAAGGCTTTAAAGCTGACGATGGATAAGATAGATAAGGATTTTGGCAAGGGCAGCGTGATGATGATGAATGAAAAGAGCCAGGACCCTATGGAGGTCGTTTCCACCGGTTCGATCGGTCTGGATATAGCGTTGGGCGTCGGCGGATTGCCCAAAGGCAGGATCGTCGAAATATATGGACCGGAGTCGTCTGGTAAGACGACCATTGCTACTCATATTATTGCAGAAGCCCAGAAAAAGGGCGGAATGTGCGCCATCATCGATGCCGAACATGCTTTTGACAGCGGTTATGCTCAAAAGTTAGGGGTTGACGTCGACAATCTGCTGATCTCCCAGCCTGACTATGGCGAACAAGGGCTGGAAATCGCCGACCGGCTGATCCTCTCCGGCGCCCTGGATGTTGTTGTGATCGACTCCGTTGCGGCCCTGGTTCCCAAAGGTGAGCTGGAAGGCGAGATGGGTGACAGCAAGATGGGCCTTCAGGCGAGACTGATGTCCCAGGCCCTCAGAAAGCTGACCGCCACTATCGCCAAGACAAATACGATTTGTATCTTCATCAACCAACTGCGTGAAAAGATCGGCGTTATGTTTGGTAACCCCGAGACAACAACCGGCGGCAACGCACTGAAGTTCTACGCATCGGTTCGTCTCGATATCCGCCGTATGGCTCAGATCAAGGATGGCGAAGAAGCAGTCGGTAACCGCGTCAAAGTAAAGGTGGTAAAGAACAAGGTCGCTCCTCCTTTCCGCGCCGCAGAATTCGATATCGTGTTTGGCGAAGGTATTTCCAAGATGGGTGAGATCATCGACATGGGTGTTGAACTGGGAATCGTCAACAAGAGCGGAAGCTGGTTCAGCTACGGAACCGACAAGCTCGGCCAGGGTCGTGATACGGTAAAACAGCTTTTACATGATAACCCGGAATTAGCTACAGAGATCGAAGGGAAGATCCGGGAAAAAGTGAAAGAAATGCAAGCTTAGGTTTTTAGTTAGTTTTTAAATAGGTTAGTAAGTATGCTGCTCCGATGTCTATCGGAGCTTCTTTTTTGCTCCTATCGAACAAAAATTGACATTTTATCCGCACTTATACCTATCTTCATGCGTACAAGTACGTACGTATCCTACCCCAATTGTTCCGGTTGATCGAATTTCCCGCTAGCCAATCACACGCAGCTTTCTACACAGGCATCCTTAAAATAAAAAAAGGGGTCTGAATAGAAATTCAACCCCGTTTTAAAATCCAATATCCTATGAAAAACCGAGATAAAGGTATAGGAATTATATCAATTCTGCAATACCTATTTGTGGTAATTATTAATTTAAGCAGTTTTTAATTTTTCAGCAGTTGTTGGGAAACCGCTCTATTGCTCTCTTTATCAGTAACTCGCAACACGTAAACTCCTCTTTCAAGGGCACTTACATTAATGATCTGTATACCAGGCTGCAATCGCCTGCTAATCCTTATGCCGCCCGTTGGATCAACGACCTGAAGGTCGATACTGTGCTCAGTACGCACAATAAAAAGCTTATCTACAGGATTCGGGTAGAATTTAAAATCGACCTCTCCCGAAAGACTCACCTGTGTGGTCTTTGAATAAACGATCCTGCCATCCTGCCCGGAATATCTTATCCTGTAAACATCGGGACCATTCGCCGGCGCCTGGTCCGTCAACTGATAATGCTGCCGCATACCCGTAGCGCGCAGCGCATCGATCGTTTCATAATTAACGCCATCCGGACTGCGTTCGATAATGAAGAAGCCGCCTTCTGCCGCACTATCGGCGTCCCATTGCAATAAGACCTTGTTGGATGAATTGACGGAAGCGGTAAACCCGGTGAATAAAGACTCCGTTGTACGGGCAGAGAGTTCCTGTACGGTGTCCGGTGTTTCCGGACCTCGCTGCGCCTGGGTCATAGAGACGCAGGTGACAGCCAGCAAGAGCGTACAGGTTAGCTTTTTCATGAATTCTGGGTAGTAAGTATAAAGACAGGGAGGTGTCTATAACAAAGATCCTGCCATTTGAAATTAAACGGCCGCAGAAGCGATAAATTTTATGCCGTTTGTTATACTTCTCTTAAAACCCTATTACCTTAGACCTGAAGAAACTCAAACCCGAATATGGCAATCGCAGCAAGAAAAATGAGCAACTCCAAGCGAATCGCGCTTGTAGCACATGACAACAAGAAAAAAGAACTGATCGAGTGGGCCCTCTATAACAAGGCCGGCCTGGCAAAACATCGCCTCTATGGTACAGGCACTACAGGAACCTTGCTGGAAGAGGCTTTGGGCCAGTCGGTACGTAAGTTCTTAAGCGGTCCTTACGGTGGTGATCAGCAGATCGGGGCGCATATTGCAGAGGGAAAGATCGACATTCTCGTCTTCTTCTGGGACCCCATGGAAGCTCAGCCGCATGACCCGGATATCAAGGCGCTTCTTCGCCTGGCTGTTGCCTGGAACATCCCCTTTGCCTGTGACCGGGCCACAGCCGACTTCCTGTTCACCTCTCCGCTGCTGGCCCAGGAATACGACATCCTGCCGCCCGACTATACGCCGTATATCCGGCACACCGATGTACCTGATCCTTTATAAATATAAACGAACATGAGAAAGCTCCTTATCCCCGCGGCGCTGCTGGCTGCCATGACCAGCCAGGCTCAAACCCGCTCCATCAGCGGCTTTACCGAAAACGGCGTCCGACAGCAACAAAATCTTGAATCCACCTTCGACAGCTATCTCCGCGCCGCCAACATCGACAGCGGTATCCGGATCATGTCGTCACACCCGCATCATGTCGGCTCCCCCGGCGACAAAGTGGTCGTGGATTATATCTATAACCAATTCAAGAGCTGGGGCTACGACACCCGGATAGAGACCTTCTATGTCCTCTTTCCCACCCCAAAGGAAAGACTGCTGGAAATGACCGGCCCCGTCCCTTTCAAAGCAAGCCTGGCCGAGCGTCCGCTGAAGGAAGACCCGACCACCAGCCAGACGGACGAGCAGCTGCCTACCTATAACTGCTGGTCACCCGACGGCGACGTAACAGGCGATCTCGTCTTTGTCAACTACGGTATCCCGGAAGATTACCAACGGCTTGAGCGCATGGGGATCTCTGTAAAAGGAAAGATCGTGATCGCCAGGTACGGCCACTCCTGGCGCGGCATCAAACCGAAAGTTGCCCAGGAGCGCGGCGCCATCGGCTGTATCATCTATTCGGATCCAAAAGACGACGGCTACAGCCAGGGAGACGTCTATCCAAAGGGCGCCTTCAAGAACGAAGACGGTGTACAGCGCGGATCGGTAATGGACATGCCCATCTACCCTGGCGACCCGCTGACTCCAAACGTCGGAGCCACAAAAGACGCCAAACGCCTCGACCGGAAAGACGCTGTCACACTTCTGAAGATACCCGTTCTGCCCATCAGTTATCACGACGCACAGCCCTTGCTGGCCGCACTCGAGGGGCCCGTCGCCCCGGAAGAATGGCGCGGCTCCCTGCCCATCACCTACCATGTCGGACCCGGCAAAGCAACGGTCCACCTGAAACTGGCCTTTAACTGGGACATAAAGCCTATCAACGACGTGATCGCAACGATGAAAGGAAGCGAACTTCCGGAGGAATGGGTGATACGCGGCAATCACCACGACGGCTGGGTCAACGGCGCTGCCGATCCGATCAGCGGTCAGGCTGCCCTGCTCGAAGAAGCCCGCGGCATTGCGCTGCTGACAAAGACAGGCTGGAAGCCCAAACGGACGATCATCTATTGCGCCTGGGATGGCGAAGAACCCGGCCTGCTTGGCTCAACCGAATGGGTCGAAGAACATGCCAGCGAGCTACAGCAAAAGGCCGTCATCTATATAAACTCTGATGAGAACGGACGCGGCTTCCTGGAAGCTGCCGGCTCACATGCACTCGAACCCTTTATGAACGAGATCGCTCATGACGTGATCGACCCGGAAACAAATATCAGCCTCGCAGAAAGAAGACATGCCCGCGAACTCGTGAATGCCGCGGACGGAGGCAAGCTAAAGGCTTCGATGTTCTCCAAAAAGGCCCTCTCGCTTAGCGCGCTTGGCGCAGGCTCGGACTACTCCCCCTTTATCCAGCACCTGGGCATCCCTTCCCTGAACCTTGGTTTTGGAGGAGAATCTCCCGGTGGGGAATATCATTCCATCTATGACTCGTACGAAGACTTCCGCCACTTCAAAGACCCAACCTTCATCTATGGGGTAGTACTGGCCAAGACTGCGGGCCGGGCCACATTGAGAATGGCTGATGCGGCGCTGCTGCCCTTCGATTTCAGATCCTTCTATAAAGCTGTCGGTAACTATGCAGACGAGGTGATGGCGCTGGCCGATAACCTAAGGGAATCAACGGCCCTCTCCAACCAGCTGATCAAAGAAAACGGCTATGCCTATGCCAAGGACCCGACCGTCCGGCTACAGACGCCGCCGATAAAGGAAGAAGTCCCTTATCTCAGCTTTGCCAGCCTCCAGAATGCGCTCAGTGCGCTGGAAAAGTCGACCAACCGACTTGCCGACTCGTTAAAACGTCATCCTTCCGGCCCCCGGGTGCAGGCGATTAACTCCGCAGTTTATAAGGCGGAACAACAATTGCTATCCAATAACGGGCTACCCCGCAGACCCTGGTACCGACACGCCATATATGCCCCCGGATTCTACACGGGCTATGGCGTAAAGACCTTACCGGGTATCCGGGAAGCCATCGAACAGCGCAACTGGAAGGAAGCGCAGGAGCAGATCGAGATAGACGCAGCAGTGCTGACCAGGTTTTCGGATTATCTCGATAAGATAGTCCCCTGATACCAATTTTGAAAAAAACGATACGATACACTTTACGAATTGCCGGCGCGCTGCTGGGAATTTTTTTGCTGCTTTGGCTTGGGCTGATAGGATTCATTCTGCTTAAGAAACAAACGCTGCTGGAAAAGGCCCGCACCGAGATAAAGGAGCATTTTGGAGGCGACCTGCAAGTCGGCGCATTGGATATTTCTTTCTTCCGGCATTTCCCGTCCGCGACCCTGCGCTTATCGGATGTCTCGCTGCGGGATAGTCTTTGGCAAAAGCACCATCACGATCTTTTAAAGGCTTCGAGTATCTATGTAAGCATGGGCCCCTTCAAAAGTCTGTTCAGCGGCAAGCTCCAGCTTAGCCAGATCTTTGTGGAGAAGGCGGCGCTTTACTTTTATACCGACAGCACCGGTTATAGCAACACCTATCTGCTGCGCGACCGACAGCCGGCATCGCCTGCCAAGCCCGTAAAAGCAAGTAACGGCGATCTCCCGGATATTTCTCTCTCGGATGTCAGATGGGTGGACGAGAAGCAGGATAAGCATAAGCTGTTGGATTTCGATGTGAAATCTCTTAAGGCCTCCCTCGATCGGGATGGGCGCGCCATACGGATCAATGCCAGTACCGAAATTCACGTCAACAGTTTTGCGTTCAATACGGAGAAAGGCAGCTTCTTAAAAGATAAAGATCTGGCAGGCAGGCTTACCGTCGTATTCAATACCGCCAGCAAGATCGTACAGTTCGACAAAGTGACGATCCGGATCGACGGACATCCCTTTGAACTGAGCGGGAGGTTCTTTCCAACCATCTCGCCGGACCCTTTCTTTCTCAGTGTCGATACAAAAGACGCACGCTTCAAAGACCTCAGCTCGCTGCTGACACCCAATATCCAGCAGAAGCTGGATCAATACGATATCGACAAACCGGTAACCGTCCATGCACAATTGGATGCCGGTTCTGCCGACGATCATACGCCGCAGATACAGGTGAGGATGAATCTTGAAAAGGCGAGCGTACTGACACCCGCCGGCAGGTTTACCAATGCATCGTTCAAGGCAAGCTTTACCAATGAATGGAAAAAGGGGCTCAAACGCGAAGACGAAAATTCAGGCATCCGGCTATTGGGTTTCTCCGGTGAGCTGCAGAGTCTGCCCTTGCAGTCGGACACTCTCACGATCACCAACCTGAAGCATCCCCAGATGGCCTGCGACCTCCGATCCAGTTTTCCCATTCCTCTGCTGAATGAAGTCACCGGAAGCGAAACGCTTCAATTCCAGTCGGGTTTCTGCCAGATGAATCTTTACTATAAAGGTCCCTTATCCGAAAACGATACCGCCGGCACGACCGTGAACGGACACCTCGATCTGGATTCTGCTGGCGTCACCTATTTGCCGGCACGGCTTGCGTTGACAAATGCCAATGGCCGTCTGCTGTTCAAGGACCAGGATCTCGTCATCGAGCGGCTTTCTGCAAAGACCGGCAGTACCAGGATACAGGTAAAAGGGATCGCAAAAAACCTTGTCGCGCTGCTCGACCGCAACGCCGAGAATGTCAGCATGGACTGGCAGCTGACGACCCCGATACTGGACCTCGAAGACTTCGTGGGGCTTACCGGGCCAGGCTCTTCGACGACAAAAAAGACCTCGAAGGGGCTTCTGAATGCTTCGTTTAACCGTATCGATCAGTTGTTAAAAGACGTAGCGGTTCATGTTGCCTTTGAAGCAGATGATCTCGAATACAAAAAATTCTCCGGTGCGCATGCAAAGGCAAACCTGATCTTCGACGATCATCGCATCCAGCTGACCAAACTTACCGTACAGCAGGGCAGCGGTTCGCTCGATCTGAAGGCAACCCTCCTGCGTAAGGGAAGAGAAAACCCGCTGGAGCTCGAATCACACCTGGACCAGGTTGATCTGCCAAAGCTGTTTGCCGCCTTTAACAATTTTGGACAGGATGCGCTTACGTCCAAAAATCTGAAGGGTCGTCTTACCGCCAATATAAAACTCTCCGGCCTGTTAACCGATAAAGTAAAGATCGCAACCGGCAGTATGAAAGGGAATGTGGACTTTACCATTACGGGCGGGCAGCTGGTCGATTTCGAGCCGATGGAAAAGATCCACGAGACGGTGTTGAAGAACAGAGATCTTTCAGATATCCGGTTCGCCGAGTTACAGAACCAGATGGATATCGACTCCACGACGTTATATCTTCACCGCATGGAGATAAACTCCACTGCTTTTACGCTCTTTGTGGAAGGTTATTATAACCTTAAAAGGGGGCCGGATATGAGTCTGCAGGTCCCGTTGAGCAACCTCAAAAAGGACTGGAATCCCAACATCCCGCCGACCAGCAAGGGCAACGACGGGAAAGCCGGTCTCAGCGTACGTTTGCGCGCCCGCAGAGTCGACGACGGAAAGTTGAAAGTGAGCTGGGATCCTTTCAGGAAAGCCCTTAAAAAAGACAAACATTAGGCTCGGGCTAAACGATAAAATTTCGGTAACTTTACCAGTTACGAAAAAATAATTCATGCCATTTAAACTCCATGCTCCCTATGCTCCATCCGGGGATCAGCCGGAAGCCATCCGGCAATTGACCGAGGGTATTTTGCAGGGAGAACAATATCAAACATTATTGGGTGTGACGGGATCGGGTAAGACCTTTACCATGGCCAATGTCATTCAGAATGTACAGCGTCCCACTCTTGTCCTGACGCATAACAAAACGCTGGTAGCGCAGTTGTACGGAGAGTTCAAACAGTTCTTCCCGGACAATGCCGTCGGTTATTTTGTCTCTTACTACGACTATTATCAGCCGGAAGCGTATATGCCGGTGAGTAATACTTACATCGAAAAGGATCTTTCGATCAACGAAGAACTGGAAAAGCTCCGGCTACAGGCAACGACACAATTGTTGACGGGCCGCAGGGATATCATCGTCGTCGCATCGGTCAGCTGTATCTATGGTATCGGGAATCCCGCAGAGTTCGAGAACGGCATTATCCGCCTCAACCGGGGACAGGTCATCTCCCGCCAGGGTTTTCTGCACGCGCTGGTCAACTCTCTGTATAAACGCAGCGAGATCGAGTTTGCCCGCGGCAACTTCCGGGTAAAGGGCGATACCGTCGACATCAACCTGCCTTATGTAGACTATGGCTATCGCATCAGCTTCTTCGGCGACGAGATCGACTCGATCGAAAGCATCGATCTTCAGAGCGGCAAAAGGATCGGTGCGCTGGAAAACGTCGCTATTTTTCCTGCCAATCTCTACCTGGCGCCAAAGGATATCATCCACCAGGTTCTTGCCGAGATACAGGATGAGTTGACTGCGCAGGTCGCCTACTTCAAGGATGTCGGAAAATACATCGAGGCGCAGCGGCTGGCCGAACGTGTGAACTATGACGTGGAAATGATCCGTGAGCTCGGTTATTGCAACGGCGTAGAAAATTACTCCCGCTTCTTCGACCGGCGCAGTCCGGGTACGCGTCCTTTCTGTCTGCTGGACTATTTCCCAAAAGACTTTTTGCTGGTGCTGGATGAGAGTCATCAGACCATCCCGCAGATCAGCGGGATGTATGGCGGCGACAGGAGTCGAAAGCTGGTGCTGGTAGACTATGGATTCCGACTGCCCAGCGCGCTTGACAACCGGCCCTTGAACTTTCATGAGTTCGAATCATTGACAGGCCAAACGGTCTTCGTATCGGCGACGCCCGGGGATTACGAGCTGGAAAAGACAGAAGGCGTCGTGGTAGAACAGGTCGTGCGTCCAACGGGACTGCTCGACCCGCCCATTGAAGTAAGACCGAGTGTAAATCAGATCGATGACTTGCTCGATGAGATTGACAAACGGGTGAAGAAAAGGGATCGTGTCCTCGTCACCACGCTGACGAAACGCATGGCCGAAGAGATGGACAAGTACCTGCACCGGATCGATATAAAATCCAAATACATCCACAGCGAAGTCGACACGCTCGAACGAGTGGAGATACTGCGGCAGCTGCGCCTGGGAGAGATAGACGTCCTGGTCGGCGTCAACCTTTTGAGAGAAGGGCTCGATCTTCCGGAAGTGTCGCTGGTCGCTATCCTGGATGCGGACAAAGAAGGTTTTCTGAGGAATGAAAAATCGCTGACCCAGACTGCGGGCCGTGCCGCGCGTAATGTCGATGGCCTGGTCATCTTCTATGCCGATACCATCACAGAAAGCATGCAGAAGACGATGGACGAAACCCTGCGGCGCAGGGAGAAACAGATCGCGCATAACCTGAAACATGGCATCACACCCAAGACCGTGACGAAGTCAAAGGAACAGGTCTTTGCCCAGACCTCTGTATTGGATATAAAGGGTTACAATCCCGAGGATCGATACGCGATCGCTCCGGATGCCGACCTGGTGCCGACGGCAGCTGAAGAACAGGAGGTTTATCAGACGATCCCGCAGATCGAAAAAGCGATCAATAAGACTAAGAAAGAAATGGAGAAAGCCGCCCGCGATCTGGATTTCATGGAAGCGGCCCGTCTTCGTGACGAAATGTTCGGCCTGCAGAAAAAATTACAAGAAATGAAAGCCTAACTTCGCCTTCTATGGAACAAAAAAAACTATTTCTTTTGGATGCGATGGCGCTCATCTTCCGCGCTTACTATGCGTTGATCAGCAGTCCCCGTATCACGTCCAAGGGTCGTAATACCAATGCCCAGTTTGGGTTTACCAATGCGCTGGTGGACCTGATCAACAATCAGCATCCTTCTCACATGGCCGTGTGTTTCGACACGGAAGCGCCTACCGAACGGCATACAGACTTTGCCGATTACAAGGCCAATCGCCAGGAGGCTCCGGAAGACCTGATCAGCGCGCTGCCCGATATCAAAGCTATCGTCCGCGCCTTCAATATTCCAACCGTCGAACTGGATGGTTTCGAAGCCGACGACGTGATCGGTACGCTTAGCAAACAGGCCGCTGCTGCGGGTTACGAAGTGTATATGGTGACGCCGGATAAAGACTATGGTCAACTGGTCACCGAACAGATAAAGATCTACAAACCTCCGTATCAGGGAGGCCTGGCCGAGATCATCGGGCCAAAAGAAGTCTGTGAAAAATGGAATATCAAGGACGTGTCACAGGTGATCGACATCCTCGGTCTGATGGGTGACGCGGTGGATAATATCCCCGGTATAAAAGGCGTCGGTGAAAAAACAGCCGCCAAGCTGCTCGCAGAATACGGAACGCTTGAAAACGTAGTCGCCAACGCCGATTCGATAAAAGGCGCGGTGGGTGAAAAGGTAAGAGCGGGTAAAGACCTGGCCCTTATGAGTAAGAAGCTGGCGACGATCATCACCACTGTGCCAGTCGAGTTTCACGAAGAAGACTTTCGTCTGAAAGAATGGAATAAAGAAGTGTTGAATGAACTGTTTACCGGTCTTGAATTCCGCACGATGGGTAAGCGCATTCTCGGAGATGCCTTCGCCCAGACCTATGCGGCGCCGGAAGGCGTACAGACGGACTTGTTCGGCAATGCCGTGAAACCTCCGCCGACAAAGAGAAGACCCTCCATCGACAAACTGGAAGAAGGCAGCAATCGGCTGGAAGCCGCCGTAGAAAGAGGCGAGCAGGCGGAAGGAGTCGAAGAAGGCGGCGGATTCCTGCACGGAGAAAAGAACATTCACAACACCCCGCATACCTATACTGCGGTCGTTGGCGACGAAGCCGTAAACAAACTGATCGCCGATCTGCTCCAGCAAAAAGAGATCTGCTTTGACACAGAGACGACCAATATCGACGCGAACAATGCGCAGCTCGTTGGGATGAGCTTTTCGTGGATACCGGGAGAAGCCTGGTACGTACCCTGTCCTGCGGACCAGGACGTCACGCGGAAACTGCTGAAGGTTTTTGAGCCCGTATTTGAAGCGCCCGGTATAATGTGGATCGGTCAGAATCTCAAATACGACCTGCTGGTGCTGAAGTGGTATGACGTCGAGCTAAAGGGCGAGTTGTTTGACACGATGCTGGCGCATTATGTGATTGAGCCTGAAGGCAAACGCGGCATGGACCTGCTCAGCGCGCAGTACCTTGGCTATGAGCCCGTGCACATCGAAGAGTTGATCGGTAAAAAGGGGAAGACCCAGGGCAATATGCGGGATGTAGCGCTCGAAAAGATAACCGACTATGCCGCGGAAGACGCCGATATCACCCTTCAGTTAAAGCATATATTCCATCCTCAGCTGGAAAAAAAGGGAGTAAAAAAGGTCTTTGCCGAGGTCGAGAACCCGTTGGTGAAAGTATTGACCGATATGGAATTTGAAGGGATACGCGTGGATACCGACTTCCTGCTCGAATACTCAAAAGAGTTGGACCGGGAAGCAAGACAGGCCGAGCAGAATGTATACAAGCAGGCTGGCGTCGAGTTCAATCTCGGTTCTCCCAAACAGCTGGGCGAAGTCCTGTTTGAAAAGATGCAGCTCGATCCAAAAGCAAAAAAGACTAAGACCGGTCAATATGCCACTGGCGAGGATGTGTTGTTAAAGCTGGCCAGCAAACACCAGATCGTCGATGATATTCTGGCGTACCGGGAGCTGACCAAGTTGAAATCCACCTATGTGGATGCGCTGCCCCAGATGATCAATTCCAAAACCGGAAGGGTGCATACCAGCTATGCGCAGGCTGTCGCTGTTACGGGGCGGCTGAGTTCCAACAATCCCAACCTGCAGAATATCCCGATCCGGACGGCCAGGGGGAGAGAGATCAGAAAGGCTTTTATTCCTCGTAATGAGGACTTTGTGCTACTGTCTGCCGATTATTCCCAGATCGAGCTCCGGATCGTGGCGGCTATCAGCGCCGACCCGAACATGTGTACTGCCTTCCGGGAAGGAAAGGATATCCATACCGCTACCGCGGCAAAGGTTTTTGGGGTCGAGGAGGCGGAAGTCACAAAAGAGATGCGCTATAAGGCCAAGAGCGTCAACTTTGGCATCATCTATGGGCAAGGAGCTTTTGGGCTGGCCGATAATCTTGGGATCAGCCGGGCCGAGGCAAAGGAGATCATCGACAATTATAAAAAGCAGTTTGCGAACATCCAGCGATATATGGATGCCATGATCAATTTTGCCAGGGAAAACGGGTATGTCGAGACCCTGATGGGTCGCAAACGGTGGTTGAAAGACATCAATTCAGCCAATTTCACCGTCCGGGGGTTTGCCGAGCGAAACGCGATCAATTCGCCGATACAGGGTACGGCAGCCGATATGATCAAGCTGGCCATGATAAAAATTCATCATGAGTTCAGGCGGGAGGGGCTGAAATCCAAAATGTTGCTGCAGGTGCATGACGAACTGGTCTTTGATGCCCATAAAGAAGAGCTGGATATAATTAAACCCATAATAATGCGTTGTATGCAAACTGCCCTGCCTCTACCCGAGGGCGTACCCGCGATCGCCGAGGTCGGATCGGGGTTGAACTGGCTGGAAGCGCATTAAAAATCAACGGCTAAATTTTAACAACTAATTTAAAGAGCCCCAGCAAACTTTAGGCTCGCATTAGAGTCTTATTAGAGAACAAATTAAAAACCATATATGAGAAGCATTCGAATATTCTCTATGCTGCTGGCAGCCGTCCTGGTTACAGGAACTGCTCAAACTGTCCTCGCACAGCAGGATGGTCCGCCGCCGGCACAACAGCAGCAGGAATGGCCCCGGACCTTTAGTATGGATGACGGTACGCTGGTGAAGATCTATCAACCTCAGCCAGAGTCGTTTTCAGACAATATTATGAAGTCCCGCTGGGCTATTTCCGTCACACAGCAAGGGAAGTCCGACCCCGTTTTTGGTACTTTCTGGTCCGTCGCCAATGTGGAAACAGACAGAGATAACCGCCGGGTTGTGATCCAGTCCGCAAAAGTTCCTAATGTGAAGTTCCCCGGGCAGACCGACGACAACTTTACGAACAGTCTGAAGACGGCGCTTGAAGCGAATCTGCCTTCCGTGGCAGGTGATCTTTCGCTGGACGAGGTACTGGCTGGTCTGGACCAGAATACAGAGCAGAAAAAGCTTTCTAAAGATCTCAATACCAATGCTCCACGCATTATCTACACCGACAGGCCGACCCTGCTGGTGATGATTGACGGTCAGCCCAAACTGCAGACCAATAAAGATTGGGGCATGGATGTGGTGATCAATACGCCGTTTACGATCGTAAAGGCGCCAGACGGTCAGTTTTATCTTTACGGTGGAAAGCATTGGTATACGGCACAGTCCGCAACCGGTCCCTATTCTCCTGCAGGCAATGTGCCTTCGCAGCTGGACCAGGTGAAGAGTGCTGTGGACAACGCTAACAGCTCCAATGCGGGTTACATCGATTCCGCGGCGGCGCAGCAGGACAATGTCGTTTCGAATATCATCGTGAGCACTTCGCCGGCCGAGTTGATCCAGACGGATGGCAAGCCGACCTTTACTCCGATCGACGGAACAAGCCTTTCTTATGCGAGCAATTCCACCAACGATATCTTCCAGGATCGCAATGGCGCCTATTTTGTGTTGATCTCCGGCCGCTGGTATACCTCCAGCAACCTGAGCGGCGGATGGCACTATGTAGCAGCAAACGCGCTTCCCGGGGACTTCGCGAAGATCCCGGAAGGTTCTCCAAAGGATAATGTGCTGGCCAGCGTGGCTGGTACCGATGCTGCGAGAGAAGCCGTGATGGACGCGCAGATCCCGCAGACGGCAAAGGTCGACCGTAATTCTGCAACTACTTCTGTCAATTACGACGGCGATCCCCAGTTCGCACCCTTGCAGGGTACGGATATGCAGTACGCAACCAATACCGGGTCTTCGGTTATCCTTGACAACGGCATTTATTATAGTGTAGACAATGGAGTCTGGTTCCAGTCGAACAGCCCCAATGGGCCCTGGACTGTTGCTACGGCAAGACCCGACGAAGTGGACAGGATCCCTCCAACCTCTCCTTTGTACAACACAAAGTATGTATATGTCTACGACGTAACACCGGACTATGTCTATATGGGTTATACGCCGGGTTATCTCAATACTTATATCTATGGCCCTACAGTGGTCTATGGTACAGGTTTCTACTATGATCCCTGGTATGGCGGATACTACTATCCCCGTCCCTGGACCTGGGGTTTCAACGTATGTTATAATCCCTGGGCGGGTTGGTCGCTGGGATATGGCTACGGCTTTGGATGGTTCCATTTCGGCATTGGCTTTGGCCATGGCTGGGGTCGGGGCGGCTGGGGCGGCGGCGGATGGTGGGGCCCGAGGGTCTATCGTCCGGCTTATACCTTCAACCGATATCGCGGGGGCGGCTTTTATGGCCCCAACGCGTTCCGCAACAGGACCGTTTTCAACAGCTATCGCAGCACCAATATCTATCGTGGCCGCGGCGGGGTAGTAACGCGTGACAACCGTTCTATCTACAATGCAAGAACTACCGGAACGATGGGTGGTCGTGGTGGTCAGTTCAATAATGGCGGTCGTCCTGGAAATACCGTACAAGGCAGAAGAGCAGGATCAAACAATGTGTTCTCCGACAGGAACGGCAATGTTTATCAAAGACAAAACAACCAATGGCAGCAAAGGCAGTCCAACAACTCCTGGAGGCCTAGCAGCAATCCATCTGTGAATCAGAATCTGAACCGTCAGCAGCAGATGCGTGATCGCGGTCAGGTGAGAACGCAGAACTTCCAGCAGTCGCGCGGCGGCGGCAGCTTCAGCAGACCAAGCGGAGGCGGAGGTTTTAGCAGGCCTAGCGGCGGCGGTGGCGGAAGCCGGCCCAGCGGCGGAGGTGGAGGCGGCGGCAGAAGACACTAATTAACGCCTTTGTTATAAAAAAAACTTGAACTTTGCCGGGAGCAGGAAATCTGCTCCCGGCAATTTTATTTACGCCAATTATGAAGCCTACCATATATTATTGTTATGACGCTTACTGCGGATGGTGCTATGGGTTTAGCCCCGTGATCCGAAAGATATTTGAAGAATATAAGGACCGGATCGCTTTTGACGTTCTTTCCGGCGGAATGATCCTGCCGGACAAACCGCAGTCCATCGCAGCCATGGCGGGGTATATCGAGATGGCGTATAAGGTAGTGGAAGAAAGGACTGGTATCCGGTTTGGAGAAGACTGGCTTTGGCATATCCGCAACCCCGAGGAAAGCGATTGGTTCCCCAACTCCGAAAAACCGGCGATAGCCCTTTGCGTATTCAAGGACTATTATCCCGATGACGCGGTGCTTTTTGCCGGGGAGCTGCAATACGCGCTGCACTACGAAGGGCGTGATCTTTGCGATGATGAGGCGTATCGTCACTTACTGGAAAAGTACCGGATACCCGAAGAAGATTTCTATGGAAAGCTTCGGCATCCAGCGTATAAAGAAAAAGCGTATGACGAATTTGCGTTGGTGAGGCAGCTGAAAGTGACAGGTTTCCCTACCGTATTTTTACAGATAAGCGAGTCGAAGTTTTACCTGCTTACCCGGGGTTATACAGACTATCCAACCCTCAAAAAAGGGATAGCCGAAGCGCTGGCCGGGGTGCAATAATCCCTGTATCCGGCCTCCAAAGCGGAGTCCGCCGAACGATGCAAACCGTTTGCAGGGAAAAAAATTGGCTTCGAATGGGCGATTAACATTAACTTGCATGTCCCTTTATTTGAATACAAACCAATATGGAATACAACAAAGTCATAGCAGTTACCGGATTGCCGGGATTATATGAATTGCTGAGCAGTAAAGCCGATGGCGCTATCGTTCGTTCTTTGGATGATAAAACTACCCGTTTTGTTTCCAGCCGCGTTCACAACTTTTCACACCTGGAAAGTATCGAAGTATATACAGTCCGTGACAACGTGAATCTGGTGGACATATTGAAAGCGATGGAAGGCAGCTCAGAAGCGCTTCCCAACGAGAAAGACAATTCTTCGTTGAAGAGCTACTTTACAAAAGTCTATCCCGATCTCGACTTTGAACGCGTATACAGCAGTGACTTGAAGAAGATGGTAAAATGGTTTACCATTCTGAAAACAAACAATATTGAGATCAAACTGTCTGAGGCTCCTGCAGAGGAAGAAGAAACTCCGGTTGTCGAAGAAGCGGCGGAAACAAAGCCCGCTCCGAAGAAGAAGGCAGCAAAGGCTGAAGCAAGTGCACCTGCTGCGGAAGAAGCCATAGCGACCGACGATGCAGCTGCAGAAGAAAAGCCTAAGGCTAAAAAGCCGGCGGCTCCAAAGAAAAAGGCTGAGAAGGCCGACGACGCTGAAGCTCCTGCTGCAGAAAAGCCGAAGAAGACAGCCAAAAAGAAAAGCGAATAATGACACCTACCGCTCATTTGACCAAACCTGTCCGGCATTTTTTGCCGGCTGATTATACCGTTACCGATTGGACCAGTCTCGAACCCTATTTTCAGGATCTTACTACGCGTCCGCTGGACACGAGAGAGCAGCTGGAAAAATGGCTGCTCGACATGAGCGAGCTGGAAGCCATTGTCAGTGAAGATGCCTGCTGGCGGCAGATCAAAATGACCTGTGATACACAGGATAAGTCGCTGGAAGACGCCTTCAATTATTACTGCCTGGAGATACAACCCAAGATGCAGCCTTTTGCGGACCTGCTGAACAAACGATTGGTGGAGAATCCTCATACCCAGGAGCTGGATCAGAAGGAATACTTTACCTATCTGCGTTCGGTACGCAAGCGGATCGATCTTTTCCGGGAGGACAATATTCCGCTTACTGCAGAAGCAAGCGTAATGGGTCAGCAGTTCGGTGTGATCAGCGCAAAGATGACCGTCGAGGTCAATGGTCGTGAGTATACTTTGCAGCAGGCTGCAAAATTCCTGGAAAATCCTGACCGCGCGCTGCGGGAGGATGTGTTCCGGAAGATGCAGACCAGGAGATTGCAGGATAAAGACGCATTGAATGATCTTTATTCCAAGCTAATCGCTATCCGTCATCAGATAGCGCTAAACGCAGGATTTGCCAACTATCGGGACTATAAGTTCGAAGAGCTTGGCCGCTTCGATTATACAAAGGAAGATTGTTTCAGGTTCCATGAGGCGGTGAAGGAGCATGTGCTGCCGCTGGTAAACCGCATCAATCAAAGGAAGCGGGAGAAGCTCGGTCTGGAGGCGCTGCGTCCCTGGGACGTGGAAGCTCAACCCGCCGGTATCGAGCCGCTGCATCCGTTTAACAATGGAAGCGACCTGTTGGAAAAAACCATTGCCTGCTTCGACAAACTGAATCCTTTCTTTGGCGATTGTCTGCGGACGATGGACAAAATGGGACGATTCGACCTCGAAAGCAGAAAGGGAAAAGCTCCTGGCGGTTATAACTGTCCGTTAGCAGAAACAGGCGCTCCTTTTATCTTTATGAACGCTGCGGGACAAATGGGCGACCTGACGACGATGGTTCATGAGGGTGGTCATGCTATTCATTCCTTCCTCAGTCACCCGCTGAAGCTTAGCTCCTTCAAGGAGTATCCCATGGAGATTGCGGAAGTGGCGAGCATGTCGATGGAGTTGTTCTCGATGGATCACTGGGAATTATTCTTTACCGATAAAAACGATTTAGCACGCGCGCGTGAACATCAGCTGGAAAGAGTGATCACCATTTTCCCCTGGATAGCCACTATTGACAAATTTCAACATTGGGTTTATGAAAATCCCACTCATACGCTGGACCAGCGGAAAGCCCAATGGATGGCGATTCTGGACGAGTTCTCTTCAAAGTCTGTAGACTGGACGGGGTTGGAAGAGTTCAGGGAATATGGCTGGCAGAAGCAGCTGCACCTGTTCGAGGTTCCTTTCTACTATATCGAATATGGCATTGCTCAGCTGGGGGCCATCGGGGTGTGGATGCAGTATAAGAATAACAAAGAGAAGGCTTTAAGCAATTATATCAACTCGCTGAGCCTTGGCGGCACAAGAACGCTACCGGAATTATACGAGGCCGCGGGTCTGAAGTTTAACTTTTCAAAAGAACACATTAAACAACTGATGGCCTTTGTCAGTGAGGAAATGGAAAAAATTGACGCGGAAAAAAAATAAAAAAATACCCGGAAAGTAGTAGATATACCTCTTGTTCGTATGCTTTTTTCCGGCTATATTTGCAATAAGCAACTTATGAACACGTATCGGTGGTAACCCACTGTTTACATAAAGAAGCTACTAATCAGAGCCTTAACCAAAAGTCCCGGTGTTTCTACATCGGGG
>JAATGQ010000090.1 GCA_015654595.1 Chitinophagales bacterium
CCGACCTGGGCCTGCCCGACAGCATCCAACCCCGCCTGCAGCTGTTCTCTTCCAGTACCGGAAGCCAGATCGTCATCATCCGGACCGAATACAGCCTCCCCGATGGCAGCTGGCGAATCCATCTTAGCTATACCATCAACGCCGCAGGCGAGCTACAGGTCAACCAACAGGCCGAAGCCGACACCACTCAAAAAACCGTCCCCCTCCCCCGCTATGGAATGACCTGGCTCCTGCCCGCAGGTTACGATTCGGTTACCTGGTACGGACAGGTGACGAGCGCCGGATTTCCCGGCGTCGAACAGGCGGTTATTCATGATCGTGACCAGTCCAGCATACAGGCCGTACGGTGGTACGCCATTACCAACGGAAAAAGAACAGGCCTCCGCCTCACCGCCGACAGCGCGCTGTTCAGCATACAAACCAACAATATCCCCGCGGGAGCTGCAACGACCGTCGGAAAAGCTCTTTCCATTATCGCCACTTCATCTTCCTGTGCGCCCGATTGCATAAATTATCGGTTATGTTACAAGTTTACCCCCCTCCACTGAAGCTAAACCGGTTTTGTGTTTAATTTACGCACCCGTATGCCCGAAATTTTAATATTTTCTAACAAAAAAGACTTCGGCGATGTTTATTTCGAAACGATTTATTCGTACCTTCATTTAGTAGTCATTCAGCGCCCTTTCTCTGTCGTACCCACCCGAAGATTGCTTGCATAAGAGAAGTGTTATTCAACCCATTTTTTATCATTTTCTAACACCTCATCAGATGAAGCCAAACGTCGTCTCGGTTCCTCACCCCTCTACCAGTTCGTCACTGACAGCTTTGCCCACCGCCAAGATTGTAAGACATCCTCGTTCCAAAAAGACGAAGGAAGAAAAAGATGCCATACCACAACCTGATGAGGCCATGGTTCAGCGTTTGAATGCAATCGCGAAGAAGTTTCCTTTCTGCGCTCATCACAGGACTAATACGTACAGCCACCTGTTATAATGTGCATCCCGCTTGTTGCAGCCGGGCATAATCGCCCGTGCAGCCAGCAGTTTCTGTCTACCGCCCCGTTGATCCGCCCACTGTCTGTTGTAATAATTTAAGCCTGTTCCGGTAATGCTTTGGAATTCAGGATGACTTCGAGCCGACACCCCTTGCCAGGTGAAGTATAGATATCGACCCTTCCATTGTAAAGTTCCGCCCGGCTCATAATGTTGGAAAGTCCCACCCCTTTTCTGCGCGCCCGCAGATCAAATCCCTTCCCATCGTCGCTAACCCGCAAACGAATTTGCTCCTTTGTCTTGTTTAGCTCCAGGACCACCTTGTTAGCCTGCGCATGCTTTAGTATATTGTTGAGCTGTTCCTGGAAGATCCGATAGATAGTGATCTTTTGCTCCTGGATCAACGTATTCTCATCTATCCCGGAGATCGTCAGGCGGAACTTCATCTTCCTGACCATCTGGATACTCCGGATCAACTCCCGTATCGACTGCACCAGCCCCAGATCATTCAGACTCGGCGCCACCAGCTCATGCGACAATTTCCGGATCTCCTCGATCGCCATCGATATATTCCCCCGGCTCTTGGCCAGCAAGTCCATCCGCGGCTCCTTGTCCTCCAACGCTACATCCAGGTATAACTTCGAAGTAGCCAGGATCTGATTGATATTGTCGTGCAGCTCCTGCCCCAACTCAAACCGTTCGCGTTCCTGCGCTCCCAATACAACTTCCGTGATCTGCTGCTGCTTCAATCGCTGCTGTAAAGCCAGCTCCTTTTCCAGCCGTATCCGCTCCGTCACATCGTTGATAATAACCTGCATGCTCATCTTGCCGTAATAATCGATCAGATGCGAGGTGATCTCCACGATCATCAAAGCCCCGGCCCTGTTCTTATGATGCCACAACTTCCGGCCTGCACCATCTAACGGCAAGGGCTCCCGGATACTGGCCATCAACAGATCAGCCTCCCCCGGAGGATGCAGATCCCTCATGGTCAGCTCGCTGAAATCGGTCTTCTCATACCCATATTTCTCCAACGCCGCATCATTCACCTCTACGATCCTCAACGTATCCAGATCAAAGATCCAGGTCGGATAAGGGTTCTTGTAAAAGATCTGCCGGTACTTCTCCTCCGAAACCCGGATAGAGTCCTCGGCCTTCTTTCGGTTCGTAATGTCCTGTATCGCGCCGATCATCCGCATCGGCTTCTTCTCCACGGAATAGATCAGATGCCCCCGGTCATGCACATAGACATACTCCCCATTGCTCTTGCGAAGCCGGTACTCATCCTCCCACTTCGTCGAGCGCCCATCCCGGATGATCCGCCACATTTTCGCCAATACCCTCTCCCTGTCCTCCGGATGTATAATACTCTCCCATAAATGCTCAGGCGAATTCGTATCCACTATATCATACCCAAACAGGTTCTTATACGTATCCCCAACGATAAATATCTTATTGGTCACCAGGTCCCAGTCCCAGATCGCATCATTGGTCGCCTTTACCACGGTATTGAAGCGCTCGTTGCTCTCCCTTAAGTGCTCCAGGGTCCGCTTACGCTCCATACTGTACTGGATCGCCTTCGCCAGCAGACTATCCGTCAGATCCCCCTTTACAAGGTAATCCTGGGCGCCCTCCTTGATGGCCTCCAGGGCTATATTCGTATCGGACAAACCCGTCAGAATGATGACGGGAATCTTTTGAACCACCGGCTTTAAATAAATAAACGAATGAATGCCGAAGCTATCCGGCAGTGTAAGATCAAGCAGTACGACATTTACCTCCCTTGCCGCAAGCAACGCATAAGCCTCCCGGATACACCCCGCCGAATATAGCTGACGGATCGCAAGCCCTGAAGACTTTAACATATGCTCCAACAGAAAAAGATCACTAGGGTTATCTTCAATGGTTAGAATCGTAAGCCCATTATTCATTCTCAACAGATTTCGGGTGGACAATGTACACAAAAAAAGAAATCCCCGCCAAAAAGCGGGGATGCACTAATCAAATACCATAACCATTAAACCTTATCCTATTAGAATATGAATGTAGTTCATTTTTAATTTACAAGCAAAAATCTTCTTTGGTCATTTTGAAAGATATAGGAAGAAGAATAAGCAAAAACCATTATGTTTCAGGTAGTCATAAATCCCAGTTTTGTGTCAATGATCCACTAGCCGGCAACCCACTCATTTTCAATTGAATTTTGAAAAGCCGCGTCTCTGCAATCTTCGCGGGAAACTGCAATCGGGCTGCTTCGGGCTCAAATTTCGTCCTCGGGGGGTATATATTTATAAGCCGGGCTAAAAAAATTTACCCCGGTTTTTCCGGGGTAAACGTGTGTTTGTGGTTTTTCAGACAGCTGAATCAGGGCAAGGCAACACTTATGGATATACTAAGTAGTGAAAAAGTTGTTGGCTTTATTATATTGTAAAAAGGAAAGAAAATTCGCGGTTGGAATTTCGCTTGATTGGATAATAGCAAGAGGAATGACTAATCAGAGAAGAACGCAACCCGTACAGATTGATGTCCCAAAAATAAAATCCTTATGTGGTTTTCCGAAAAAACACTAGGTATTATTTCGTAATATTAAGTGTTAACACTTAATGAATCTTTAGTTCAATGAAGTGTTAAGATTAGTAAACCCACCTAATATAAATGAATAAACAAATGATAATCAATAACTATATCGCTCGGAAGGTAAATCCAAACTGACTCCCTTCACCCAGCCGGCTATTTACCCAGATATGCCCTCCCATAGCCTCTATAAATTCTTTGGAAATGGATAAACCAAGGCCCGTTCCGTTTCTGTCATGCGTCCCCGGCACCTTATAATACCGGTCAAAGATCCTCGGCAGATACTTCTCGTCGATCCCCCTCCCATGATCTCTTACCACAAACTCGACATTGTCCCGGTCCTGCAAAGCCGAAACCTCCACCATCGAATCCTCAGGAGAGTATTTGATCGCATTGGTCAGAAAGTTGATCAGCACCCAGGACGTCTTTTCCATATCCGCCTGGATAAAAGGCAGGTTGGCGGCCACCGACGACTCGATCCGCACCCGCCTTTGCTGCGCCTGAAAAAGGACCGCCTGTAAAGCCTGTTCGACGATCGTCCCCGGATGCGCCGGCTGCAGTTTCAACTGAATATTTCCCGTTTCCACCTGCGACATGTTCAGCAGCTCGCCCGTGATCTTTAACAGCCGGTCCGCATCATCGGTGATGCCCCGGATCAGCTCCTGCTGCTCGCTGTTGAGCGCGCCGACACGCAGATCGGTTAATAGCCTGGCGCTCATTTTTATCGAAGAGATAGGCGTCTTTAGTTCATGCGAAACGGTTGCAATGAAATTCGTCTTAGCCTCATTCAATTCATGAAAGGGCGTAATATTCCTCAGTACAATCACTCTTCCGATCACCGCCTCGTTGGTCGTCACATTCAACACATCCTTTCCAAAATAGCTTTCCTTGTTGTCGGCATAGATCTTCAACTCCTTCTTCTCGGGATTATCCTGTAACAGGGTCCGCATCAGGTCGTTTGTCAACGCCACATCCGGTGCATATTTGCCTGTGATATCCGCATCCTTCAAGCCCAGCAGCTTTTCAGCCACTGCGTTCAAAAAAAGGATATTGTTCTTGTCGTCCAGACCGATGATCCCATCCCGCATCTGATTGATGATCGTTTCGATCCGGCTTTTTTCAAATTTGATCTGAGCCAGGTTACTGCTCTCATACTCATCCAGCTTACCCGCCATCGTATTGAAGGCATTGGCCAGGTCGCCAAACTCATCCTCCTGTTTGAGATAGATGCGTTTCTTATAGTTCTTCCGCGCGATCTCCTGTATGCCCTCCGACAAGCTGCGGATCGGGTCGCTGATGATCCCCGGCAGATTGAAGATAAACGTAAAGGCCACCAGCGTGAGGATCGTAAACAGGATACCCAGGATATCCTTTGCATTGCCCGCCGTCTTTTGCGCAGCTGCATTCTTCCGGAAGATGGCCATTTCATTCAGATACTGGATCTTATTGATCGAACGCCGGATATCGGAATAATTGCCGGGGTCACTCGGGTCCATCTGCCATTCGTTAAAATCTCTTGTCAACTCTTCCGTTGCCTCCTTCTCTCCCACCTCTGTTATATTGGCCTGCTGTTTGGTCAAATTATCCTTGAATTCCGCGAGCGCATTCTTATCCGTCTTCATGTCTTCCAGCGCCGTCATCATCCGGTTGCAATACACCAGCGACTCATGGTTGTTTTGCAGCACCTGCCGCCCTTCATTGCTCAGCCGGTTGATAAAGAACAGCCCCAACACTCCAAAGAGGAGTATCACGATAAACAGGAAGATCAGCCCGATAGATAATTTCGTCTTTAGTCGAAGACTCATGATGCTTCTTCTTTATGAAAGAATGACCACATCGATATCCGATGTCGCCAGCCTGGTCAGCAATTGATTAAATACAGCCGTACTCACGATCACATTGTACAGGGTCAGGTGCGGCTTTCCGATACAGATGGTCGTCACACACCTGCTTTCCGCCACCTCCATGATCCCCCTGGCAATATTAGGTTGTTTTAGCTTTATAACCTCCGCACCCAGTTCGGTGGCCAGTTTAAAGTTATTGATTAAATGACGCTGGGCCGCCAGTCCGATCTTATCCCCATCCTCCTTAGGCGTCTGTACATACAGGCAAAACCACCGGGAGTGATAATAGCTGGCCAGCCTTGCTGTCTTCCGGATCACTTTTTTTGCCGTCTCATGATTGCTGCTGATACAGGCAAGAAAGCGCTCAGCCCTCCCCTGCCCCACCCTTGGAAGCTCGGTTTCGATCTTGCGCTCCACCTGACTCGCCACCTCTTTCAACGCCAGTTCCCGCAACTGCAGGATCTTCTCCGGCTGAAAAAAGTTCTGCAACGCGATCGCGATCTTATCTGCAGCATAGATCTTGCCCTCCTTCAAACGAGTGATCAGCTCGTCTGCCGTCAGGTCAATATTCACCACCTCATCGGCCTCCTTCAGCACGCTGTCCGGCACCCTTTCCGCCACTTCCACCCCCGTAATACTCTTGATCTCATCGTTCAGACTCTCGATATGCTGGATATTGATCGCGCTGATCACATTGATCCCCGCATCCAGTATATCCATTACATCCTGCCAGCGCTTCTCATTCTTGCTGCCCTCTATATTGGTATGCGCCAGCTCGTCGATCACCACGACTTCGGGATGTAGATTTACAACGGCCTGTACATCCAGTTCATCCAGCTCTTTCCCCTTATAGAACAGCTTCCGCCGCGGCAGCACAGGAAGCCCCTGCAGCTGTCCTTCCGTCTCCTTCCGGCCATGCGTCTCCACATATCCGATAATAATGTCTACGCCATTCCGCAAAAGCGTCTGCGCCTCCTGCAGCATCCGGAAAGTCTTACCCACACCGGCGCTCATGCCGATATAGATCTTGAACTTTCCCCGTCTCGACTGACGGATCAGCTCCAGGAAATGCTGTACGCTTTCGTCTTTGTCGCCCCCATTGTTGGGACGTGGTTGCCATTCAGTCATAGCTGTTTTTCACGGGCTTTACCTCACCTGCCCTTTGTTATCTCCCCGACGGCGGGTTCTATCGCACCTGCCCTTCGTTATCTCCCCGACGGCAGGTTCTATCGCACCTGCCCTTTGTTATCTCCCCGACGGCGGGTTCTATCGCACCTGCCCTTCGTCAAGGGCTATATTCAGTTTCAGGACGTTGACCTTCTCCGGCCCAAACACTCCCAGCAGCGGCTTCTCTGTATAACGATCCACCAAGGCATTTAGTTGATCTTCCGACAGCTTCCTGGCGACCGCAATCCTTTTCACCTGCACCTTTGCGCCAGCCGGCGACAAGTCAGGATCAAGACCGCTGCCGGAATAGGTCACCAGTTCCGCAGGAATATCTTCCTTCTTTACCCCTGGATTATGTACAAGGAAGGTATCGATATGCGCCTGTACATCCTTCAGATAATCGGGGTTCGAAGGCCCCTTATTGCTTCCCGCACTACCCGCCGCATTATAGTTTACTGCCGAAGGCCGGCTCCAGAAGTATTTGTCATCGGTGAATTTCTGCCCGATATTGGCGTAACCCACCACTTTCCCATTCAGGGTAACGGTTTCACCCTTGCCATGCCCCGGGCTCAGCTTTCCAATAGCAGCCACCAGCAAAGGATAGACAACAGCACACAACAGGATAAAGACACCCGTCAGCTTTAAAGAAGGCAATATATATTTTTTCATGTTTTTAAATTTTTACCGACCGCTCACGAAATTGTATTACATAAAGACACCCAACAAAAGATCGATTGCTTTGATCCCGATAAAAGGCACGACAATCCCGCCGATGCCATAGATCAAAAGATTCCTGCGCAACAGGGCGCTGGCGCCGATCGGCTTATAGGCTACGCCCTTCAATGCCAGCGGGATCAGGATCGGAATGATGATCGCGTTAAAGATAACCGCCGACAAAATCGCGCTCTCGGGGCTCTTCAGGTGCATGATATTCAGCGCCTGTAAAGCCGGGATAGACGTTATAAAAAGAGCGGGAACGATAGCAAAGTACTTCGCCACATCATTCGCGATCGAAAACGTCGTCAGCGTACCGCGTGTCATCAGCAGCTGCTTTCCGATCTCCACGATTTCGATCAGTTTCGTCGGATCGTTATCCAGGTCCACCATGTTGCCGGCTTCCTTGGCCGCCTGCGTGCCGCTGTTCATCGCTACGCCAACATCGGCCTGCGCCAGCGCGGGTGCGTCATTCGTTCCATCTCCCATCATCGCAACCAGCTTGCCGCCCTGCTGTTCCTTCTTAATATAGTTCATCTTGTCCTCAGGCTTAGCCTCGGCGATAAAGTCATCCACCCCGGCCTTTTCCGCGATAAACTTTGCCGTCAGCGGGTTGTCGCCAGTCACCATGACCGTCTTTACGCCCATCTTACGCAAACGCTCGAAACGCTCCTGGATACCGGGCTTTATTATATCCTGCAGTTCGATCACGCCAAGGGCTACCCCATTCTGACTGACAGCCAGCGGCGTTCCGCCATTGGAGGCGATCTCTTTTATCCTTGCTTCGGTTGGTTCCGGGAAAAGATTTCCAGCTTTCACCACCAGGTTCTTTATCGCGTCATACGCGCCTTTCCTGATCCTTACCTGTCCCGCCAGATCAACGCCGCTGCAGCGCGTCTCCGCCGTAAACTCAACAAACCTCGCTCCCTCAGTCCTATAAGATTTTATATCCTTTCCCGCCAGTTCAATGATAGACTTGCCTTCCGGTGTCTCATCTGCAAGCGATCCCAACACACAGGCATCTATAAAATCCTTCTCTCCAATCCCCGGCGCGGGCCAGAAATGTGTTGCCTTTCTGTTGCCGATAGTGATCGTGCCCGTCTTATCCAACAACAGCGTATCCAGGTCACCGGCCGTCTCTACAGCCTTACCGCTCTTGGTGATCACATTGGCCTGCAGCGCCCTGTCCATACCCGCAATACCGATCGCGCTAAGCAATCCGCCGATAGTCGTTGGGATCAGGCAAACAAACAAGGACACGAAGGCCGCGATTGTGATAGGAGTGTTCGCATAGTCCGCAAACGGCTTCAGCGTCACACAAACGATCAGAAAGATCAGCGTAAAACTGGCCAGCAGGATCGTCAGCGCGATCTCGTTCGGCGTCTTTTGCCTTGAGGCGCCTTCTACCAGCGCGATCATTTTATCCAGGAAACTCTCGCCCGGTTCCGTCGTGACGCGCACCTTGATCTTGTCGCTCAGCACCTTGGTGCCGCCTGTGACGCTGCTCTTGTCGCCGCCCGCCTCACGGATCACCGGGGCGCTTTCACCGGTAATGGCGCTTTCGTCGATCGTGGCCAAACCTTCGACGATCTCACCGTCCATCGGGATGGTGTCGCCCGCCTCGCAGATAAAAAAATCGCCTTTCTTCAATTGAGAAGAGGGAACAGTCTTCACCTCGCCCACATAGATATCTCCCACGGCGAATACCTTCTTTGCCGGAGTGTCTTCTCTCGTTCTGCGCAGGCTGTTGGCCTGCGCTTTCCCGCGGGCTTCCGCTATCGCCTCGGCAAAGTTGGCGAACAATACCGTGATAAAAAGAACGGCCAGTACGACGATATTATAGACCAGGCCGCCCTGTGACTTTTCTCCTGCAGCGATCCACAATACGACGAAAAGCATAATGATCGTCGAAATATACACGGTGAACATCACCGGGTTCCGGAACATCGAAGCCGGGCTCAGCTTGACAAAGGATTGCTTTAGCGCTTCTTTGACGATATGCCGGGGGAATAAAGATTTATTTTGTTTCATACCTGTTTCAAAATTTACTTCATACTAAAATACTCTGCGATAGGTCCGAGCGCCAGCGGCGGGAAATAGGACAGCGCAGTAACGATAATGATCACCACGAATGTCATCATCCCAAAGGTCAGCGAGTCGATCTTCAGCGTACCGGAAGACACGGGGATAAACTTCTTGTTGGCCAGCAGCCCTACGATCGCTATCGGTCCTATGATCGGGAGATAACGGCCCAGGATCATGACAAAGCCAGTGGTGATATTCCAATAGGTGTTATTATCCGCCAGCCCTTCAAAGCCGCTGCCATTATTGGCATTGGTGGACGTGTACTGGTAGAGCATTTCGGAGAATCCGTGATAGGAGGGGTTGTTCAGCCATGCCGATGGTTTTACCGCCCAGTTGACATTGGCGTGATGGACCAGGTAATAACAGGCTAATGCCGTTCCTGCTTTTATAAGAAAAGCTGACAACAGCGTAACCAGGGCCGCGATCTTTACTTCGCGCGCTTCCACCTTATGCCCCATAAATTCGGGGGTGCGGCCAACCATCAGACCCGCGATAAAAACCGCGATGATGATATAGATAAAATAGTTGAGGAAGCCTACCCCGCAGCCGCCATAAAAGGCGTTGACCATCATCCCGAGCAGCTGCATCAGACCCGACAACGGCATCGAGCTGTCATGCATGGAGTTGACCGAACCCGTCGAGATGATCGTGGTAACGATACTCCAGAAGGCAGAAGCGGCGGGTCCGAAACGAACCTCTTTTCCTTCCATCGCGCCCGTGGGTTGTGCAACACCAAGCCTGGCTATTGCGGGACTGCCGTGTATCTCCGTGACCATGGTCGGGATGAGCAGGAACAGCATCCCGATAGTCATGATCGCGAA